>CAVIOJ010000231.1:0-3863 GCA_963644225.1 Lachnospiraceae bacterium
CAAGGAAATTACAAATATGATAAATGGCTGGATTGAATCGCAGGAATAATAAAAAGGGGGAACTAGCATATTGCTGGTTCCCCCTTTTGGCACAAAAAAAGAAGCCTTAGTAGCTTGCTAAGACTTCTTTTCCCAAGAGAAAAAATGTTGTGTATTTATAATATAGGGGGAGTTTCTACAGTTTTAGTATAGCACCTGTGACGCGCTTTGCAACACATGGACATGGGGAGAAAAAGAGGGGCAATCTTTATATAATTAAAGTATAAAAATGAGAAAAGGAGAAGATATGGCAATACAAATAAAATCACCTGAATATTTGTCAATCGACATCAATCAGGGCAAAGTCAGAAAAGCTATCTGTATAAACCAAAAGGATACGGTCAACCGCACTATCGTAGCCAGAATAACAGACTCTGGTACTGCGCTAGATTTGTCTAATTTGCTTTTTGCTGAAATTTTTATTGCAAAGTCAGACGGATACGAGACAGACCAAGGTTGTATTATAGACGGCTCGACAGTGCAATATACATTAAAAAGTAATGATGTGTCGGCTCTGGGAACAAATACAGCACAATTTATGCTCACTTTTTCAGACGGCACAATACTTACAACGCCTACTTTTGAGATTAATGTCTATTCCAAGGTGCTTGACACAAAAGCACAGAAATCGTTCAACGAATATACTTCCATAACCCAGCAGGTGGTACTTGCTAATGAGTATAGGTCATATGCAGAAAACTCAGCAGAGAATGCGCAAAACTCAGCTACAAATGCTTTAGCGAGTGCCAACAGCGCATCAGACAGCGAGGAAAAGATAGCAGAGTATACTAATAGATCTGAAGCGGCAGCGGACGCAGCGCTTAACTCCGAAACCAACGCCAAGGCAAGCGAAGAAGTATCTGTAGCAAACACAGAGTCGGTAACTACCATGATGAATAGTGTTAGCGAAATGCAGGATACCACAAAAGGTTATATGGAGTCATCAAAAGCCTCAGCAACAAACGCCAGCACATCTGAAGCAAATGCAAAGTCAAGTGAAACTGCAGCAGAGTTATCCAAGACGAATGCGGCAGTTTCAGAGACTAACGCTTTGGAGTATAGCGAAAACTCGAATAAATCTTATATGGCCTCACGAAGCTATGCAGTGGGAGATACTGGCACTCGTGCAGGCGAGGAATTGGATAATGCAAAATACTATTTGGAGCAAGCCAGAACAGTTGTAAAAAGCGGCGGTTTAAATCCCTGCGGTACAACGAAATTTGCCTCTATCCCTACAGCAGATATACAGATAGGAGATATGTATAATATCTCGGATGCATTTGTATCCGACGAAAGGTTTAAGGATGGTGCAGGGGTAACATATCAAGAGGGTAGTAATATATATTGGACTGCTGATGGCATGTGGGATGTAATGTCTCCCAATATGAGCAACTACCTGCTAAAGCAGGGAGACTCCATGAGCAATACAGTAACCTTTACGGATGCTGCCAGCGCAGAGTATCTGGAATCTGGCGAGAGTCACGCAACATTATTTGGCAAGATTAATGCGTATTTAAAATATTTAAAAAAGAAAGTGAATGCTGCATTTGACGATATAACAAACCTAAAGGCAGCAGATACTGAGCTGGATGAAAAGATAACTGCTGAGGCCACTACTCGTAGTGAGGCGATAGATAAATGTTTTGAGTTTAATTATGTCAGCGATGTAGTTGTAAGCAACAAAACATATCATACATATTGGATGGAAGAGCCAACAAGCAGTAATGATATATATGGTGTGGCTGCCAGGCCTGATTCTGGCAAGCTATATAGAATACAAAATCACAAGGGCACATATTATGCCAAAGCCTACGATACCGATACCACTTATTCCACTGCAACAACAACCACAAACGGCTTGATGTCAGCTACAGATAAAACCAATCTTGATGTACTACTTGAAAAATTCAAGTATCCGTGCGGTTAGGGGGCATCATGGTTGTTAAAGTGATTGAATTGATAATAGGTGCAATTATATCCCTTTTCTTTGGCCTTATCGCAAAGAAACTAGATAAGATTGAGAAGAACAGAGAGATGCATCGAGAAGCTTTCGCAAAAATGCAGGTCGATTTCAGAAGCCTCGAAATGAAGATACAAACGTTAACAACTATTGTGTCTGAATCAGAAATGAGAAATGCCAGGTATAGAATCATTAGATTTGATGACGAGGAGACAACAGGGATAAGACATAGTGACGACCATTGGGATCAGATACTAGAGGACATAGACATCTATACCACATATTGCGATTGCCATCCTGAGTTCCATAATCATAAAGGGCAAGGTGCAATGCAAAGAATATTAGCAAAAGACCAAGAAAGGAGAATGAGGTATGTTTAACAATTCTGTATTAAAACTGTCGGTAAATACCGAGAAATGGTTAAAAGCAGCAGGAGTGAGGGCAGTAAAAACTTTTGCTCAAACAGCAGTGTCATTGATTACTGTCGGAAACATGGTGACTGATTTAGACTGGGCATCTATTATCGGCATATCGGCGACTTCAGCTATCGTGTCAATTTTGACAAGTGTAGCAGGAATACCAGAAGTAGAAAGCGAGGAAGAGTAAATGGCATTATATACAGTACATGCTGGACACGCAGCACAGGGGAATAAGTATAGTGGAGCAGGTGGCTATTGTTTTGAGTCTGTAGTAGACAGGCTTATTAAAGATTCTGTAATCAAATGGCTTGAGGTAGATGGCAATGTGGCCTATGACTGTACTGTAGACTCAGGTTTATCTCAGTCTAATATCATCTCGAAGATTAAAAAGAAGATTAATAGCTACGCAGGCACCACAGCCAATATATCAATACATCTTAATGCTTGCTCAAAGTCTGCAGCGGATGGTAAGACAAAAGGCGTAGAGGTATGTGTGTATGCAACAGGCACACCTGCTGCAAAGCTGGGCAACAAAATCTGTAAAGCTGTGAGTGAGTATGGCTTCACTAACAGAGGGATAAAGGTGCGTACCAATCTGGGAGTGCTTAAAGGCATTACAAATGGTGGTGCCAATATCCTTGTGGAGGTATTCTTTTGTGATGATCAGGACGATTTTATTTTGTACAAAACATTAGGAGCCGACAAGTTGGGCAAGGCTATTGCAGAGGGTATCGTAGGCCATGTTATTTCGGAGGGCTATACATACAACGGAGTTGATTATACACCTGTATTCAGCTCTGCTTATTACGCAGAAAAGTATCCAGATTTAAGAAAAGCCTTTGGTCTTGATACAGAAAAGCTGTTTAACCATTTTTGCCAGTACGGAATGAAAGAAAAAAGGCAGGCGATAGGCGATTTCAATGTTGAAATTTACATGAACAGGTACCAGGATCTAAAAAATGCTTATGGCATCAATTACGCAGCTTACTACACGCACTACTGTGTATATGGGAAAAAAGAAGGCAGAAAAGGAATTTAATTAAAGAAAGGAGACAAAATTTATGTCTTATACAAGAGTTAACTGGCAGGACTACCCAAGTGTAGATACGCCTATCACAGCAGCTAATCTTAACACAATGGATGCAGGCATCGAGGCACTGGATACCGCAATGAGCGAGCTTAATGCTGCAAGCATTTCTTTTGACGACTCAACAACAGCACTCGGAGTTTCAAACACTCAGGATGCGATTGAGGCGGTAAAGGAGCATGTAACTGAGCTCATTGCTCCGCTCCCAGCAATCTCCCTCGTATCTCGTTGGCTGAGATTTTGCCCTAGTAACAAGCGAGCACTTGTAATCAAAGAGGGTACACACATTAAAAATTCTAGTGGTGAGTATGTAACCTTTAGCCAAGATACAATATGCGACCTGTCGAGCTATCTCGGC
>CAVIOJ010000232.1:0-3816 GCA_963644225.1 Lachnospiraceae bacterium
GTTGGATAATATATGTCAATATTTCAGACAGGGTATTATCTCCCATAAGCGAATAATTTTCCTTGTCCACACGCTGCTGTTGAGTTCGAGCCAACTCCATAAAAAACATGGCAAGGTAATGCTCCGCCATCTTATGATATCCCAATTTTTGCTCCATCAGCTCTATTATCAAAGATTGTAGATGCTTCTCAGCCGAAATGTTTTCACTGCTGGAAAAGTAAAGGTAGGATTTCTCCTGGGACTCGTTAAAAAGAGAGCTGGAGAAAAAATTGCTTATCAAATCATTGCCTGTAATCATGCAAAGAAAGGATTCCTTAAACAAAGACTCCTTTATCATAATGTTATATAGAGATGTGTTGCTGTCTGCTATCTTCACCGAGTGAGTGACATAGGGATTTAACAGGCAGAAATCCCCTGCCGAAAGGTTGCAGGGCCTTGTCCCAATTGTCTGCTGACAATAGCCCTCAGATACATACAAGAGCTCGAAATAATCATGGGAATGCTGCGTGCTGGTATCATTAGCCTTAAATGGATGTCTTAGAACCAATATATTGTCCACAGAATCAGATATTGAATTGATGCGTATCTTGTCCTGTTCACTGTGTGGGTTGAAGGCATTATCGTTAAAGCCGGCCAAAGGAGAATTCTTCTCACAACTTCCTGCAGTTTCATAATACATCTTCATATATTGATTAAAAGCTCTTGTTGACATGCATTCATCTCCTTGTCTTCAAAATCTATCGTATCTGTTCAAAACTATCTCAATTATATAGTAGCAAGTCCATTAAAACAAATTTAAAACATAATTTAAGACTACTCAGAACCCACCTTCTTACAAAATTACACTACACAGTATTACCTATGCACATAGGTTAGAAAATAGAGGTTTGCTATACTTTAAATTAACATAATCATTCGGAAAAATCATAAGGAGTGTTTAAAAATGAGCTATTCAATATACTGTCCACAGATTTTAAATAGAAATAATCCCATGGGAATTGATCAAAATCCCATTTTTTCCTGGAAGCTGGACAGTGACGAAAATAATGTATATCAAAAGAGCTATCAGATACTTGTGTGGGAAGATGATTCCCTGATATGGAATAGTGGAAAGATTGAATCCGAAGCAACCTGTGGCATTGTCTACAATGGAGCAAACCTTAAATCCGGTTGCCAATATACCTGGCAGATTATAAGCACAAACCAAAAAGGCATTCAAGCCAGCAGCGAGATTAAGGCCTTTTCTACCGGCAAGCTTTCGGCCCAGGAGTGGAGTGGGAAATGGATTAAGGCAACTCTAGAAAAAAAGCCATTAACTGATGTTACTGACATGGCACTTTTGTCTTCTATACCAAAGGATGATGTGTTGCATCCAGAAAGACGATTGGACTCTCCCGTATACTTTAGAAAAGACTTTAGCCTGTCTAAGAAAGTAAAAAAGGCCACCGCCTATGCCACAGCCCTGGGACTTTATCGTCTGTCCATCGATGGATGTCTCATAAGCAACCCCCTGGCTCCTGAATATACCTCCTATAAGCATCATCTGGAATATCAGACCTACGACATTACAAAGCTTATGGAAAAATCCACAGACCACGCTCTTGGAATGATAGTCTCAGAGGGCTGGTACAGCGGTAAGATTGGACTAATGGGAGTTGGACAGCAATATGGCCGTGATAACTTAGCTCTATTTCAGTTAGAAATCCAATACGAGGATGGAGAAATTGAGATAATTAATTCCGATCAGGATGTCCGGTTTGCTATCGGCGCCTATATATATGCGGATTTGTTTGTCGGCGAATATATTGATTTCAATAAATCTCTCCAAGGCTTTGACATAGCCGGCTACGATGATTCAAGCTGGGAAAAAGTAGAGCTTGCGGATTATAGTTACGACACCCTAAGAGCTCAAAGCATTGATCCTGTATGTGTCAGCAGAAAAATAAAGCCTCTGCTGTTAAGAACTCCTAATGGAGAATGGGTGCTCGATGCAGGTGAAAATATATGTGGCTATACCGCCTATTGCGGAAAGACTGTTCCCATGACAGAGGTCAGCTTGGAGCACAGTGAAGTTCTTGATAAGGATGGCAACTTTTTCCAAAATATCACAGGCCAAAACAAGAATCAGACAGATAGATTTATAGCTGCCAGTGAGACTACTACTTATATTCCACAATTTACCTTCCATGGCTTCAGATATGTTAAGGTCACAGGGCTATCTTCTATTAGCCCAGAAGATTTTACAATATGTGTACTGGAAAGCCCTCTTGATAGGACTGGCTCTTTTACCTGCTCTGACCCTCGCTTGAATCAGCTTCAGGAAAATATTATCAGGTCACAACAGGGAAATATGGTCTGCATACCTACAGACTGCCCTCAGCGAGAGCGGGCAGGTTGGACTGGAGATATGGAAATATATGGGCCAACTGCCACCTTCAATATGGACGTCCAGGCCTTCTTAAGGCGCTGGCTCTATGATATGAGAAAGGAACAACTTGCAGACGGTCAGATTCCCCATGTCATACCACAGATTGACAGCAACAAATATATGGAACAAGCCCCTGCTCCCAAGCATGTAAGCTCTGCTGGTTGGGCAGACGCCTGTATCCTGGTTCCTCTTGCTCTCTATAAGGCCTATGGAGACAAGAGCTTCTTAAAAGAAAACTATTCCATGATGAAGGGTTGGATGCAATATATCAAGGACAACGCAGGGGATGATTTTTCCAACTGGGTACAATTGTTCCACTTTGGCGACTGGCTTATCCCAAGCATTATGGCTGAGTATCACAATCCAATCATTACAGCTTTAAATACTAAAGAAGAAGTTGCGCTAGCTTATCTTGCTTACGACGCCGACTGTATGACTGAAATAGCCGAAATATTGGATTTATCAGAGGATGCCACTGAATATCTCCTTCTCTCAAAAAGGGTCAGAGATGTATTCTCCAAAAAATATGTCTCTGAAAATGGACTTATGCGACAGCCGCTTCAGGGACTTTATGTATTGGCACTGGGCTTGAAGTTACTGACTGCAGAACAGGAAAAGGGTGCTCTTGACAACTTGCTTGGCTTAATTAAGGAAAGCAACTACACACTGGATACTGGATTTTTATCAGTGCCATTTTTGTTAAATACCCTATGTCAATACGGCGCCAATGATGTTGCCTATAAAATCTTGTATCAGGATGACACTCCCGGTTGGTTGTATGCCGTAAAATTGGGAGCTACAACTATCTGGGAAAATTGGGCTGCAATCCTGCCTGATGGCACTCCAACTGAAACCTCCCTCAATCATTTTGCCTTTGGATGTGTAGGAGATTTTCTCTACAAACAAATTGGCGGTCTGCTTCAGGATGATGCAGGATATAAAAAAATACGCATCATGCCAGATTACGCCTGCGGTCTTGACTGGGCTGAGACCTCATACGATTCAATCCATGGCAAAATCATTATCAAATGGATGAAGGCTAACGATGAAATAAAGCTTCATGTTCAGCTACCACCAAACACTTCCGGAATTATACATTTAAATAATAAGCAACTGGAAATCGGAAATGGTAAATACGATTTTACCTTTTCACTAAACGCTTAAAAATTGAAAGGAGAACTTTATCAATGAAAACATTAGCAGTTAATCCATATCTTCCTTATTGGGAAAATGTAGCAGATGGTGAGCCAAGAGTTTTTGGCAAGCGAATATACATATTTGGCAGTCACGACAAGCAAAATGGCAAGGCCTTCTGTACCGAAGATTATGTCTGTTGGAGTGCTCCTGTCGATGATTTAAGCGATTGGAAATGTGAAGGTGTCATCTAC
>CAVIOJ010000233.1:0-3752 GCA_963644225.1 Lachnospiraceae bacterium
TCATTATGCTCTCTGCCAAAGGCGAAATTTTCGATAAGGTCCTAGGCCTTGAATTAGGCGCCGATGACTATATACTAAAGCCATTCGACACCAAGGAGCTTGTGGCCAGAGTAAAGGCTGTCCTACGGCGCTACCAGCCACCGAAAAATGAATATGTAAATGTAGATGTAAAGCTTGTAGAATATCCCGATTTAACGGTTAATTTAACTAACTATTCCGTCCTTTATAAGGACAAGAATATTGATATGCCACCAAAGGAAATCGAACTCTTGTATTTTCTTGCTTCCTCTCCGAATCAGGTTTTCACAAGAGAACAGCTTCTTGATAATATTTGGGGATATGAGTATATGGGAGACACCCGAACTGTTGATGTGCATGTAAAGCGTCTTCGTGAAAAAATCAAAGGACATGCCTCTTGGCAGATTGCTACCGTTTGGGGAATTGGTTATAAATTTGAGGTAAAGGACTAATGAAAAAGACCCTCTATCTTAAATTTCTAGCAAGCTATCTCCTCTTAGGCGGCATCATTCTCTGCATCATCTACTTTTTTGCAGAGCCTCGCTTGAGAGCAAATGAGATTACAAGAGAAGCCAACAATCTCTACAGGCAAGCCCGAATGGTTTCTCACAATTATGCAAGCGCAGCCTTTGACACAGCCTACAGTGCCCATCAAAGTCAGACCAGTATTGAGACACTTGCAAGCTATAACCAGTCCAATATTTTAGTCATCGATACAGAAGGGGATCTTTTAATCGACTCCTCAGATTCAGAGGTTTTAGATGATGCATTAGAAGAAAACTATCATGAGATGAAGGCCTTTGATGTGACAGATTTTGGCAATAAAACCTACCGCGTTTCCGACCTGGATGGGACCTTTTCGGAGGACCAGCTTTTAGTCTACAGCACAATAACCGTTGATTATAAAATAGTGGGATATGTCTGCATTGCAAAAAGCAGTTCCACAATTTCATCCCAGGTTAATAGCTATATCAACATCATTTATACGGCCTTTGCCATAGTTTATGCCTGCAGCTTTTTGATTTTGCTCTGCTTTCACTTTTTGGTTTATGCCCCTCTGCGCAATATCAATAAGACTGCGGAATCTTTTGCAAAGGGCGATTTTACTGCCAAGACGCGGGCCCATTCCCAGGATGAGATTGGCTATTTGGCAAACACCTTAAATTATATGGCAGATGCTCTAGACTCCCAGGAGGAGGACCAGCGCAAATTCATCTCCAATGTCTCACACGATTTTCGTTCTCCTTTGACTTCCATCAAAGGATATGTGGAAGCCATACTAGATGGAACAATTCCAGTGGAGATGCAGGATAAATACCTAACTATCATCTTAAATGAGACCGAACGCTTAAATAAACTGACCACTTCTCTTTTAGACTTAAACAACTTTGGTCGCCATGATCTTCGTTTAGACAAAAGTGATTTTGACTTAAATGCCATCATCAAGGAAACAGTCCTCTCCTTCGAAGGAACCTGTCAGAAAAAGGGCATCAGCTTCGATTTGGTTTTGACCGAGGAACGGCTTTTCGTCACAGCTGATATGTCAAAGATCCAGCAGGTTCTTTACAACCTAATCGACAATGCAATTAAGTTTTCTCATCACGATGGTTCAATTAAGATTGAAACCTCTATCAAAAAAGAGAAGGTACTTGTCTCAGTCAAGGATTACGGCATCGGCATCCCTGAAGATTCCATCAAAAAAATCTGGGACCGTTTCTACAAAACCGACCTTTCCAGAGGCAAGGATAAAAAGGGTACAGGTCTTGGGCTTTCTATCGTAAAAGAAATAATCACCGCCCACAAGCAAAACATCAATGTCATCAGCACAGAAGGCGGCGGAACAGAGTTCATTTTCACCCTGCCTTTAGCGACAAGCAAATAATAGAAAATAGAAACAAAGTGTGCGCTTGCCGCACACTTGCGCGCCCGAGCGATTGCCAATAAGATAGAAGAGCTGCTTCCTTATTGCGACCAACTTATCAAATAAAACCGCCCAAATTCACCCCGAAACATAACAGTTCGGAGCGGCTTGGGCGGTTGGTTTAATATGCCGGAAGGTAATGAATTACAATTAGGAGAACCTTACAATATCTCTTGAGCATTCTCCACGGAAATCTCCTTCCCAGTCTTCTGAAAATTCGCTGGTAGGTGTAAACTTATTTAGCAAATTATCGCCTTTGTCAACAGTAATCATTTCAGAAAACCATACATTCTTCTCTAAAGAAATTTCAGTATCATCCTCAAGTCTGAAAATAATACCTCTTGTTAACCAAACATCGTAGGTTTGCTTGTTTGGATTATAATTATGTTGATTGCAAAAGTTGTTGTTACAAGATATTGTGTACGACAAGTCTGTTACACACAAATGTTTTAAGACAATACTTGACAAAGTTATAATAACTTGCTAAAATGTGAATTGTAAAAGAATAATCAGGAGAAAGGAAGGCTGAAACTATGTCAGTATTTAGCGAAAGAATGTCTGAACTAATGAAAAGTAACAGGTTAAGCCAAAAGGAATTGGCAGCAAGGGCAGGTGTTACCGAGTCTGCGATGTCTTATTATGTGAAGGGAGAGCGAACTCCTCGCAGCGATGTTTTAACAAGGATTGCTAAAGCGCTTGGAACAACAACTGATTATTTGCTTGGGAACTCTTCTGAAGCTACTTTGAACTCGACTGATGAAGATTTGCAGTACTTACAGCGAAATCTCGGCAAGTTGAATACTGAGCAGTTAAAGAGAGCTGAAACAATGCTAAAAGCAGCGTTCTATGATATTTTTGATGATGATGAAGATGAGGAGTGATGATTGTTGCCGATGAATTCTAAACCTAACTTTAATAAAGCCTACATTAAAGCAAATGAGATGTTAATAAAATCGTCGGTGATTCAGTCTTTTCCGTTTTCACCGAAAAAATTAGTCAAAGAGCAAAGTCCGATTGTTTGCCGTTCATATGATAAAGCTAAAAAGTATGGAGTAGACATAACGGATTTTGGCAGCGAATCGGCAACCATATTCAGACTTGGCGGAAAAAGCATTATCTTTTACGATGAGACGAAGCCAGAGCCGCATATTGCTTTTTCGATTCTTCATGAATTCGGTCATGACACACTGGGACATGATTTTACCAAGAAAGATAAAGAAAGCTATAGCAAATATGAAATTGAAACAAATTTCTTTGCGGCTCAGCTCTTAATGCCTGAACAGATAATACGGGAATTGCAGAAAAGGGGAAAGGATATAACAAGTTCTTTTTTACAGTCAACTTTCGGAGTTTCGGCTCAGGCGGCAGACAAACGTATAGAAACACTGGCAAAGACGAACAGCGAATGGCGTTCAAGAACCGAAAAAGAGTTCGATGACATCATTTTGTATCGTTATGCCGATTTTCTAAATAGAATATGCCCTACAAGAAATTATTATGATTTTGAGGACGAGTATGCTCGTCAACAGGAGCGTAACGGTTGGTATTGATGGGGCTGATTATGAAAGGATGTGAGGTCAATTGATTGTATTAGAAAGAAAAAACACCTTGAAGATTGATAAAACAATCATCAAAGTGTATCTCTCCGAATATTGCTATTCGATTTGTGGTAGAACTATTTTAGCACCTTTCGGAGAGAATTTCAATATTTGTTCACAAAAATTAACAAATGAAAGTTATTACTTTCGGAAAGGAATTTAATTATGAAAAGTAAAGAAATGCGGGAGAACCCGCTGTTTATGAGAAATACATT
>CAVIOJ010000234.1:0-1010 GCA_963644225.1 Lachnospiraceae bacterium
GATATTCCGGAAAATATCAGCAGGGGAATGGATCTGAACAGGGACTATATTGTGGGCAGTCATCCTGCGGTACTGAATGGCTTCATTGATATGGCGAGAAACGAAATCCGTACCCGGAAACTGGAAGAGGTGCTTGGTGTGAAAAATCAGCGTATCACTGAAACTACAAGAGGGTATGAAGCAGACGGACATACAGGTACCTGGTATGCGATGGATATGAAAACGTATCATGGGGAGCGATTCTTCCAGATGCGGAGTGAGGAATACGGTCAGGACGTAGCAGACATTATTGTGTCGGAAAATGGGATACTGGTGGCAGAGGATATTTGGCATGGATTTGATGAAGGAGCCAGGGAAGCTATTTCAGAATATCTGGAAGGAAATGGTGCAACGGTGTATGATTTGATGGAATTTCCGAAAGATACGATTGTGTCATTGCATAGCGGACAGACATTAACAATGGAAGAAACACAGGCGGTACAGGAAGATAATTGGGCGGAAACACTGGTAGGAAAAAATGAAGCCGGAGATAATGTATGGTTTAACTATTGTGCGGTTGATTCTGTTGTGTTACCAGACGGTATTACATTAAGGATGCCAGAAATCCATTATATTGACAATTACTATCTGATGGAAGATATGAATGCAAAAGGTGTGGTTAAGGTTGAACGGTTTGAATCGTTGGATGATGCCATGCATAAATATTTGGAAATTCCAAATCATCAGAAAAAAGTGCTTGGCATTCAGAATACAGAAACTATGCAGGAAAGCATTGATTTTATTGTATGTGAAAATGGAATAGACAAACTGACACATGAGTATGAAAAGATTGGTGGCTGGCTGAATCCGGAAGTATACGAGGCAGTGAAAAAAATGGAAGATAGACTGGATATGCATGATGTACAGATTGCATATCAGGTGGGAGAAAAGTATTTTGCAATTCAGTCTGCAGAAGATGGTTATGATTATACATTTTATGATAAGGATTATCTGGAATTGGATGGCGGTGT
>CAVIOJ010000234.1:1062-2489 GCA_963644225.1 Lachnospiraceae bacterium
GTGGAAGATGGTTACGATTATACATTCTATGATGAAAATTATTTGGAATTGGATGGCGGTGTTTATGATGATCCGACTATCTCTATTTCGGAGGCAATGGAGAATATTTTGGAAGAGGAAGGACTTTCGGTAGAAGATGCAAGGGTAATGAATTATGAATCCCTGGAAGCTCAGACAGAACATGCGGAAAAGGAGCATATCGTGCAGACACTGTTGAAACAGAACTGCCCAGAATCTATTTTTGATGGTTATGACAGGGAAGCAGCCCTGAAAACCTATGAAGGAATTACCGTACAGTTTGCGGAAGCAAAAACATATCTGACGGTACAGCCGACAGAAGAAGGATACGCCTATATTTTCTATGATGCTGATCTGCATGAGATTGGCGGTGGAGAACATGACTATTTGGATGATTCCATTCAGGAAGCAACCTATGAAATCCTGAAAAAAGAAGGAATGGAAAAAGAGGTATGTGTCAAAGTAGATGATGCAGAGTTCCGGGAGAATCTAATCAGTAATGCAAAAGAGCTGTTAGAAAAAGGCGTTACCAGAAAAACTTCTGAACTTGGCAGATGTGAGGCAGCACTGAATGGGATGAACCGGGCAGAAGTGGAATATGACGTACTGGCTCACACAAGGGTAGTCTTGGAAGAAATGGGACTGGAAAATGAAGTTACATTGATCGGGGCGAGAGTGTATGGTTCCAGAAGCAGAGAGGGTATGTATCATGCAGATTCTGACCTGGACGTTGTTTTATCTTATAGTGGAAATGTGAGGGAAGATGTATTATTCAATGCTGTGAATGAAGCAGGATTGAAAATAGCCGGTATTCCAATAGACATTAATCCGATCTCAGAAGAAAAAACAGGTACATTGGCAGAGTATATGAAACGAGCCGAGGCATACCTGGATGAGAGGGAACATTCAGCAGAAGTTTCACAACAGCCAGATGCAACGATTTCTTTTTATGTGGCAGAGTGTATGGAGTTTCCAGTTATGGGCGAGTACCATGAAAATCTTACTTTAGAGGAAGCCTTACGCATTTATGCAACGATTCCTGCAGAGCGTATGAATGGAATAAAGGGTGTTGGATTTGAATTGCATGATGGAAGTGACTATGGCGGACCGTATGATCTTATGCGACTGGGAAAAGTTGACCGGGAAGGTGTGGAGATGATTCGACATTATAAGGAGAGTCCATTAGTTCAGAAAGCAATGGATGATGTGGAAAAATATTTTGCTCAGAAGCAGGAGCTTACCAAAAGCACAGAGCAGACAGTTGGAGATAAATCTGTACAAAAAGAAAATGGTTCACAGCCAAAAAGCAGAAAAGAATCAGTTCTTCAGGCACTCCGGGAACGTCAGGTAAAAATAAAAGAGCAGGAACAGAATGCAGCGAAAGAAAAATCCAGAACACATAAGAAGGG
>CAVIOJ010000234.1:2499-3732 GCA_963644225.1 Lachnospiraceae bacterium
GAGAGGTGTCATTATGATGGTAAGATTTGAGGAAGATGAATATACTGCTTTGGCAATTTTTGATGCAGGAAACCGGGTACAGACAATGGAAGCAATGGATGAGATTTTTTCCTATCTGGACGAAGATATGAAGTTGCTGATTTTCACGACGATTCAGAAACTCTATTATCTTAGCGATGAGGGATATGAGGAATTGCAGAAAACGGTAGAAATTTATAAAGCAGATCTGGAGGTGGATGGAGAATGAGTAGAAGTCAGTTTGCAGTTTACCAGTTAAAAAAGAAACCGGAATTGAGAAATCTTCTTTTCCGTACCTATGAAGAACTTGCACAGGATCAGATTCCTGTGCAGGTGGCAAATTATGAACAGGTGTATCTTGGAACAATGAAACCGGGAGAAACGCCGGAGCAGATAAAAAAGGATCTGGAGAAGAAACAGCCCCATAATTATAAAGGTCATGCAGTCAGTACCAGTGATGTACTGATCCTTAATGATAATGGTGTCACGACCACTTACTATGTAAACAAAGATACTTTTATAGAGATTCCTGATTTTATGAAAGTCACATCTTCAGAAAGCGGTGGACTTACAAAAGATACAGTTGGATATGAAATAGAGGGAAAAGACGGAACATGGGAAGTAATAGATTACCTGTTGGTAGAGGGAAAAAATTATTTCCTTATGGAACATGAGCAGTACGGGAAAGATGTTGCGTATGTAGTCTTAGATCAGAAAGGCAATGTGCTTGTAGACGGCACCTACAATGGATTTGATGATGTAGTAAAACAGAAGATTCTTGATTCTCTGCACCCGCCAGTGCAAGAGCAGACAGAAGGCTATAAACCGAAACTGGACAACTGGCAGAAGTACATGGAGAATGGGGAATACCTGCGAAGTGCGGAAATCACAGAGGAAGCAAATTATAATATGATTGACGGACTTAAGAATAATGCAGCACCAAAAGATAAAAAGAACCGTCCAAAAGAATCTGTCCTTGCAAAACTAAATGAGAAAAAGGAAGAAATTGCGAGACGCACTGGACAGAAAGCTATGCAACAGGTAATGGAAGCTGAGGTAGAACGTACCAAAAAATAGAGCAAGTAGAAGAGAGGCTGGTCACATAATTGTAGCCGGCTTTTTATAATCTGTAAAATATAAAAAACACACAAGAAACAATGTCTGTGTGTTTTGTAAGAAACTATTTACTCTGGCTTTGGCAGGTAATCATAATCC
>CAVIOJ010000235.1:0-349 GCA_963644225.1 Lachnospiraceae bacterium
ACATCGAAGCATGTAGTAATCTGATTAATCATAAATGAGGGTCATAATACCTTTTGACCCGCATATCTTATTATAAAAAAAGCAAGGGAGTCTACCTTATGAAGATCACACTAGAAATGGTTCTAACTAATTATTTAAGTCAAAATCAAGAGGCCAAGCTGATTTCAGACTATCATAGCGAGAATTTTTCATCCCCTTTATTGGGTATCTCGCTACTTCCTAGAAATTACGAACATCTGTCGTCAGATAATCTATATATCACAGATCAATTCCATGATTTGGGTGAATTGCCAAGAAAAACAAAGGCTTCAATCCTCATTTTTTGCCAAGAAGTATCCCCATCATCTGC
>CAVIOJ010000235.1:359-3669 GCA_963644225.1 Lachnospiraceae bacterium
ATCTGCAAACCAATCAGGAACTTGCAGAAGGTTTCAATGCCATCCAAAAGATCTATGGTGATTATATGGAATGGGGTCGCCAGCTTGACTTTGCCATTTTTCGAAATGCATCTTTTCAGGAATTTATCGACATCAGTGACCAGATTCTCCCTTGTCCTATCTTGATCTATGACCCAGCATTAAAATTACTAGCTTACTCTCGCACTTACAACCAACTCGATGATCCTATCTTTCAAACAGCTATTGCCAATGGTTATCCGGATCCTGAAACCATCAAATATTTTGAAAAAGACCATATTTTTGCCCAAATGGATCGCACTGGAAGTGCCATCGGCGAACCGGATAGTTTCCGTGCCCACGCAGATTTTACCCGGGCCATCAATGTACGAAATGAACTAGCCGTTTATTGTGTTTTGCTCTATACTAGCCAGCACCCTCGCAGCTATATTAATCAACTCTATCAGAACTTTTGCAATAGCATCGAGAATTATTTGGAAAAGCAGCATTCGGATTTTCTAAAGAACCGTTCCGTTACTGACTATTTTCTGATGGATCTTCTTGACAATCCCAATACGCCTGCCAGTCAGATTCAAGAGAGAATCTACTACAATGATCTTGATTATGAGGGCAACTATATCCTGATTTCTTTACATATTGATTTCAAGCAGAGGGCATCTGAAAATTATGTGATTCAACTACTTCGCAACAATATGATTAACTGTAGAATTTTCTCTTATCAGAAAAATATTGTCATTTTATACAACCTTCCAAAATTCCGTGAAAACGATTACAAAAATTACTTAAAAGACCAGCTCTACCATATCTTAAAGGATTTTGCTGACGAAAGTACCACCTTGTATTTTAGTAAGCCTTTTACCAATATTGGACAATTTTCAGAAAGCTATCAGCAGGCAGAAAGTCTGCATCAGATGGGTCTTGTGTCCAAAGATCAAATCTACTGTTTTTACGAAGACCACTGGCTTAGTAATCTGATCAATTGCACGCCGCAGACGGACAAGACCTTCTCTTTTTGCGAGCCTTGTCTCTTGCAATTATTGCAAAAAAATACAAAAAAATCCCGGCAGCAGCTAGACATTCTCTATGAATATCTACGCTGCGACCGGAAGTTAACAGATGCTGCCTTAAAACTAGGAATGCATCGAAACAATGTCATCTATCATATCAAGCATATCGAAGAGGCTTTTCATCTAGATCTTGAGGATCCAAATATTCGACTTCGACTTTTGATGTCCTTTGAAATTCTAAAATATAGCAAAATCTACAAAGCTTAGATGACCTGTGCTTTTTCTCGCATGGTGCGCTTGGTTTTCTTTGCTTGTTCATGCTTGGATCTCTTTTTATTGTGATACTGTTCATCAAAGGAAATCTTTTCTAGTTGAGATAAGATTCTTTGCTGCCCTTTCTTTGGCTTTACCAGGTAAATCACAATCAAAATAATCAATAGTACCGTCGCAACAATGGATACTTCCATATCCTCTCGTGCTATTGCCCCAAACATTGCTGCGATACAAAGGGCTGCCCCCATCCCCAAGAAGAGATTGGTGGTACGCTTTTTGCCAAATTTACCAACGATCTTGCATCCTCTTTTGTCTTCTTCAATGCGTCCGGTAAAGTACATACCAAGACTCATTCCTTTGATTTCAAATTCTTTGTGATGACAAATCGTAAATTCCTTGTCATTTTTGAAATGTCCCCAAAAGCAGGTCTGTTGCTGGTAAGCCCTCATATTTTCTCTTGTATCTTCTACCACCTTGTCTTCCCAGGAGTATTTCCACTCTCTAGGGGTCAGATGGCTGACAATCGTTACATTTTCCATACTTAAAAGCACTCTTTCTAATCAATTCATGAATGGTTTTTTAGGCTAATAATGGAACCAAGAATCCAAATCCCAATGCAGTAATGATACCAGAAACAATCAATACAATTGCACAATATCCCATGATATCTCTTGCTCCAAGACCTGCGATTCCAAGTGCTGGCAGAGCCCAGAATGGCTGCAACATGTTGGTCCACGCATCACCCCATGCAATACCCATAGCTGTAACTGCTGGTGAAACACCAAGCTTGAGTCCTGCAGGCATCATAATTGGTCCTTGTACTGCCCATTGTCCACCACCGGATGGTACGAAGAAGTTGACAATACCGGCTGCTAGATAGCAAAGTACTGGGAAGGAACGTGGTGTGGAAATGCTAACAAATGCATTACTAATTGCAGATGCTAGAGACAATCCATTTGGTCCTGCTGTTACCATCATACCCTGAATACCAGCGTAGAATGGGAACTGCAAGATGATTCCTCCTGCACTCTCTGCTGATTCGGTAATGGCTTTGACATAACTGATTGGAGTCTTGTGGAAAGCGATTCCCAAAATCAGGAAAATCAGATTAACAATATTCAATGACAAGGCATTTAAGAAAGAACCAGCATTGATAAAGTAATAAACTAAGTAGATTGCACCTACGATTACAACAATGTAAGAAAGAATCATGCTGTTTTCCAGCTTCTCTGCTGGTGTCATATCTTTCTTTGTCTTTTCTTGAATTTCCTCTGGTGCATCCTCTAATAACTTTGGATCAATGGAAACTACATCCTTTGGTTCTGGATGCATCTTGGCATTGACAAATGCTACTGCTACAATCACAACAACTACCATAATCAAGTTCCAAGGGGAGAAAATCGTCTGTGATGTTGGTACAATTTCAGTAACAACTCCACCTGTATTTTCTACTGCTCCATCGGTTCCAAGTGCAGTAAGTCCTAGTGGAATAGAGCCAGAAATACCAGCATGCCAAATAACAAATCCGGAATAAGCAGCTGCAATAATCAAGCGGTAATCAAGACCTTTGATTTTCTTAGCTACTTCCTTTGCCAATAAGGCACCGATAATCAGACCAAATCCCCAGTTAATAAAACAACAGATTGCGGAAATTACAGTTACAAATGCAACTGCTCCTACTGGTTTTTTTGGAACTCCTGCGAGTTTGACAATAAGTTTCTTGATTGCTGGTGCGTTCGCCAAAGCACTTCCTAATACGAGTACCAAAGCCATTTGCATAGAGAAGGCCAACAAAGACCAGACTCCTGAGCCCCAGGCGTTAGCAACTTCGATTGGATTCATACCGGTCACTGGCATTGCTGCGATAAATACCACAATTGTCAAGATAATACAAAAGACAAAAGCATCTGGTAAGAATCTTTGTACGAGCTTTACGCATCCATTTGTGAATTTTTTGAACATATCCCCACTCCTTTCTGTTCGATCAATCAACAGTAAGAGTATACCAGATA
>CAVIOJ010000236.1:0-3618 GCA_963644225.1 Lachnospiraceae bacterium
GAGAGCTCCTAAAAAGTCAGATTGCTGTTTGGAAGGTTTTGGAGAGCTTCTGGAATGCCGATCGCTCTGTGGGAAGTTTTGGAGAGCTTCTGGAATGCCAGATCGCTCTGTGGGAAGTTTAGGAGAACTCCTGAAATGTCAGATCGTTCTGTGGGAAGTTTTGGAGAGCTTCTGGAATGCCGATCGCTCTGTGGGAGGTTTTGGAGAGCTTCTGGAATGCCAGATCGCTATTGGTAAGCTTTTGAGAGTTTCTGGAGAGTCATTCGAGAGTTCTTGGAGCTGCAACGAAATTTTTTCCGAATTTATGACCAATGATACCATTTAAAATTGAAAATCGAAAACTGAAGGAGAAAATTATGAAAAGAAAAAAATTTTGTTCGCTTATTTTAATTGTAATGATTGTGCTTTCGCTGCCATCGATGGCATTATGGGCTGGCGAAGAACCGCCTGACGGTTCCGGAGGTATAGGAAATACAGGAAACATAGAAGACGGAGGAGCCGCAGGAAACGAAGGAAATGATGGAAATGATGGAAGTGAAGGAAATGACGCGGTCGAGAGCTCTTTTTCGTGGTCATACGACGATACAACAAAAGTCTTGACAATAAGCGGTTCTGGACCCATGCCTGAAGCTGCTACATTTGAGAATAAAAAATTTCCTTGGAGTTCTCGTGTTCCTTACATAAATGCTGTAAAAACAATCACTGTCTCTGAAGGAATTACTACGATTGCTGAGAATGCCTTTTCAGGATTTGAAAATGTAGAAGTTCTGAATCTTCCTACTACACTTGAGACGATTTCAACATATGCCTTCCAAGGATGCGTAAAAATCACTAACCTCAAGCTCACTGGAGTAAAAAATGAGAATAATGAGGATAGTGAGAATAGAGAAAACAATAATGAAGTAAAAAATGGGATTACAATCAAAACAAATGCATTTGATAACTGCTCTGGTCTGTCAAATATCGAGCTGACGAACTGTACAGTCGAAGCTGGGGCATTTAACGCATGTTGTTCTAGTGCAGCCCCACAGGCTGCATTGAAATTCACTGAATGTAAAATTCTCGGACAAATCTACGGAGGTGCAATTGGCAGCCGTGTTGAAAAAATCACACTGAATGATTGTAATGTAGAATTTATGGCATTCACCGGAGGATACAGGTTGAGTGAAGATTCTAACTATTTAAAATCTGTCGAAATCTCTGGCGGTACTGTTGGTGAATCAGTATTTATTGGAAATACAAAGCTAGAGTCTGTCTCTCTTTCAGACGTGTCAGTAGGCCGCGGTTCTTTTTCTAATCTTGAATCTTTGAATGAAATCACATCTCTATCAAATGTGTCCTTGGGAACATCATGTTTTTCTAATTGCACTGCTCTAAAAACTATTTCCATCACAGGCTCCTCTTCTGTCGGCAGCAGAGTTTTTGATGGCTGCACTGGAATCGATACTGTAAATATTCCTGATGGGATTAAGCTTGGATACAGCGATATTTTCTTAAGCAAAAAAGATGACGGCAGCTATAAATTCCCAGATCTTGCTGCTCGTGTCAAAGCTATTTTGGCAGATAAGTTTTCATATGAGGCTGTTCCATCTGACAAGGAACTTACCGTGTCTGACGAATGGGAAAGCATAAAATATGGTGATCAAAACGGCATTACAGTCGATACAAATCAAATCACAAAATCTGCAAAATGGATGAATGAAGACAAAACAAAGGCAGAAGTTCAGCTGCAATTTTCACATGTTGGCAGACCAGGCACAGACTTCGTATTTCTCCTTGATTACAGCAATTCGATGACGTCTCTTGGATGCTCTGACGATATGAATTCACGATTCTATGATATGCAGTCTAAGGTATGTGATGTCGCAGACAAGCTCCTTACAACTGAGGGATATGACAACCGCATTGCAATTGTAAGCTTTGGCGGAGCAATAGATGAAATCACTCAAACTTTGGTTGATACCATGCCATTTACAAATACTTCCAGTACAGTTTCATCATATATAATGGCAGACGATCCATATTATCAAAATACAGATTATTCTTCAGGTCTTGAAGCGGCAAAAAAGATAATCGATGAAAGAACAGACACGACGCGAACTCCGGTAATTATCTTCATTTCTGATGGTATGCCTAATGTCCGTGTTGAAGATCAAAAGGATCTTGCAGCTCAGATAAAAAAGCAAGGCATCTCTATTTTTGGTGTAATGCAGTCTGTTCCTCGTGTACAGGAGACAAGCTGTATCAGTGCAATGAAAGATATTTGTACTGATGGGCTTTTCTTCATGGCAAATGACACTTCCGGCTTCAGTGATGCAGTAAATTCTGCCATTGGTGCCTCATATGGTTATTTTAAGATTACAGATGAAATCAATACCGATGCCTTTACGCTGGTCGCTGACAGTATCAATAAAAGCGATGAAACGAATGCCTCATACGATCCAGATGCGAATGCCATCACTTGGGATCTTACCGGAATCATGCCTTATCAAGTCTATACTCTAAATTTCCAGCTTGATTTAAATAAGGTCAATAATAAATATCCAAATGGTGACTTTTTCACAAATTCAACCGAGTCTGCAAAAGTGTTTGAGTCTAGCGATATAGAGAATGCAGTCAATGCTGTCGCATCTCCAACTCTGACGCGTCAGATAAAAGACAAATCAGAAAAAGACACTTCAAATGATCGTCCAAAACTAAATACTGAAGACCACTATGCTTACATTATCGGATATCCTACCGATTATATCACTGGTGAGCGCACAACCGACCCAGCGAAGATGGCAGTTCGTCCACAGGGCAATATTACTCGTGCGGAGGTTGCCACAATCTTTTTCCGCATGCTTACTGAAGAAAGCCGTGCCCATTATTGGAGTCAGGAAAATGATTACACCGATGTAAATGAGGATCAATGGTTCAATGCTGCTATTTCAACTCTCTCTGAAGCTGGGATTAATAGCGGTTATCCAGATGGAAGCTTCCGTCCAGATAATTACATCACGCGTGCCGAATTTGCAGCACTTATAGTCCGCTTTTTCGATATAGATTATGAGGGTGAAAGTCTCTTCCCTGACATAGACGGACACTGGGCACACAACTATATCGACCAAGCAAAGAGCGTCGATTTAGTCGCTGGATATCCGGATGGAACATTTGACCCTGACCATTATATCACACGTGCTGAGGCAGTAACTTTGGTCAACCGAACACTCGATCGTCACCCAAGTAAGGAAGGGCTCCACAGCGATATGCGTGTATGGCCAGACAATATGGATTCCACGGCATGGTATTATGCTGACATACAGGAAGCTACAAATTCACATGAGTATGTGATGCATACAGGAAAAAGTGCGAAAAAAAGTGCTTCTTGGACAAAGATGCTTCCTACAACCGACTGGGCAGCACTCGAAAAGGAATGGTCATCTGCAAGGTCCGCTGTAAGCCGCGGCGAGGTCGTAAGCAATTAGCGGCAAACAATCGAACGCAGCCAACTGGCGGTGAACAACTGGTGATGAACAACTGGCGATGTACAATTGGCGGTGAAAATCTGGCGATGTACAATTGGCGGTGAAAATCTGGCGATGTACAATTGGCGATAAAAACTCGAACGCAGCCAAC
>CAVIOJ010000237.1:0-3546 GCA_963644225.1 Lachnospiraceae bacterium
GATTACCTGAAAAGATGTAATTTATTGGCAATGCGAATTAAAACAGTGCCTTTTGGCATGCGAGATAACTCATCTTCTGTTAATCCTTTTAACAAAAGCATCAATACAAAATATACAATCACACCTAATACAATGCTTATTATTACAGCGATTGCATTGGAGTTTAGAAGCATATGTATACCCTTGTATGATAAAAAGACCACAATTCCCATAGCAATAGATGCTGCTAAAGGAATGATATATGTCTTTTCTAAGTCGATAGTAGCCCCGCTGAAACGCCTTAGTGCTATATCATTTAAAATACATACACATAGTCCGTAAATATTGTTTGCAATAACAACAGCGTAAATATTGAGATCAAAAAGCTCCATCAAAATAAATAAAGCAACAACATGTACAAGAAGTGAAATCACAGCATGAAGCACAGGGGTGTGCATGTGATCTATACCTTGCAACAAACCGTTTGTAAGGGTTGATAAAGCAAACAAGGCAACGGATATAGAACCAAGCAACATGATGGTCATGGTAACAGAATCACCATCATTAAATAAAAGCAGATTAAGTGGGCGGCCTAGAATAGCCATACCGATGGTGGATGGAATTGCAATTACCATGATAAAACGTGTTGCAAGTGAAATCTGATGATTTACTGTATCAAAATCCTTTGCATGATAAGCGGTAGAAATACTTGGTACACTCGATGCTGCCAAAGATGAAGCAATGGAAATTGGAACGTTTGTAAGAACAATAAACTGTCCAGAGTATACGCCCCACCATTCACTGATTTTGGTAGCATCATAGCCTTGCAATAATGCAATATTTTTAAATACGCCCTGGTCAATCAAGGTACTGACATTGTAGACTACTGTACTCAAGATGATAGGGAATATGGTTAAAAGCAAAGCCTTTAATATATGACCATATGATTCTATATTTCGATGATGATCTCGTCGTATTTTCTTTTTAAATCTTTTGTAGTAAGCAAAAAAGATAAATATGACAAAAATCAGGGCTAAAACTGCTCCTGCAGCAGTTCCCAAAGTACCACCAGCAGCTCCATAAGCTGCAGCATAGTTATTTGCATCTCCAAGTACTGCTCCTACTTTTTTTCCGTAGTCATACAAAGAATAAGCAGCTACAACACTTACAATCGCATTTAGAATTTGCTCGGCTACTTGGGATACGGCACTAGGAACCATGGTATTTAACCCCTGGAAAAATCCTCTAAATACACCAAGTATTGCAACAACAAAAACCGTAGGTGCAAGTATTTTTAGAGCGATGACACTAAGCGGAGTCTTAAGCAGAGTGCCGGTAAAATAATCTGCACCAAAATAAAGAATAAGTGCACCGAGACCGCCACTTACAAAGGCAAAAACCAAAGCTCCCTTAAACATGCGAAAAGCATCCTTCACATTGCCTTTTCCCATGCGAGCAGAAACCAACTTGGAAACTGCAAGTGGAAGGCTAAAGGATGATATGATTAAAATAATGTTGTAAATGCTGTATGCGGTGCCGTAATAATCGTTTCCTGTTTTACCAATGATAGCCGTAAGTGGGATTCGATAAACTAATCCCACAATACGGCTTACAATGGAGGCAATGGCAAGTATTGATCCTTGCAACAAAAAACTAGCATCGCTATTTTTTGTGTTTTTCAATTTGTACCTCTTTTATTATTTGTTTTCAAATTCTTCTACGCTGGCATAGAAAGAATTATCCTCTGCATATTCTTCCTGAATATAAGATACCCAGGTTTTACCCTGATTCAAGGTGATTTCTTCATCTGTATTGGCAAGGTAATAATGGGTGATGCCATCATCTTCTTTTTGCCATGTGATATCTACCATCTTACCGTGGGTAATGTATTTTCCTTGTCCAGAACCAGTAACAGTAATATTTAAGTATGGAGTACCTTCATACAGAGAATTCTTTACATTCTGTAAAATAATGTTGGTTACTTCTACCTGTGAGCCGTCGATGGCATCTACCTGTTTGTCATTGAACTGATATCTGGCATATGTCTTTGTATCAGCATTGTAGATAAAGTATGGACAATTTTGGAAAAAGTATAAAGAAAGAGCCTGACAATCCTGACCATCCTTTAAATCGATTTCCTTGTCATCTTCTGCAAACTGATAGTGACCTTCGTAGTCGTCTGAATAAGAGGTTGAATAACCCTTCTTTTCGATACCACTAGCTATACCCTCTGCGCTGGTATATGCGTTGTGTGGAGCTGCGTGTTCTGAAGTACGATAAAAAGTACTGTTGATTGAACCGTCAAGACCACTTAAATTGTCAACCACACCGGAATTAAGAACCTCAAGTCCCTGGGCGCTTTGTCCGAAGTGTACATAAATGGCATCAAATTCAGCAGCAAAATATGCGTAATATGGTCGACAACTTCTGACATTTCCAATTTGAGTAAGATCTTTGTAATCTTCATAAATAGTCATCAGTCGTGTAATACCACCTTCTACAGGAGCTTCAAGCACAATACCTGCAGATGTAATGCCATATTGAGGCAAAGCTTCTTTGGTGTTTTCTGTCATAACAGCTACGGGACGATTAGTACCTATTTCTGCATCGACCCATTCACCGGTAAGAAAACTTTTAACTTGTCCGTCTCGATTGACTTCTTGAGTCGTCTCCTTTTTGACTTCCTTTGTGTCATCTTTGCCTTTCCCGCCTATTACAACTGCTGTTGCAATTCCGGCAGCCAAAACGACAGCACAAACAATTCCAATTATTAATTTCTTAGACATTAACTTTTTCCTCCCTTGTTATATCTAGTAAATCTAAGATGTTTGATTGCTTTGTTTCCATAACTTTTGCTTCTTCTTCTGTCATATGATCATATCCCATGAGATGAAGCATAGAATGGGCAATTAAAAAAGCATATTCGCGTAAATCGGAATGACCGTAGGCTTTGGCCTGGGCCAAAACATGGTCTATTGAGATAACGATATCTCCAAGAATAAGTTCGTCATTATCGGATACACAGGAAAAATCTAAGGCAGAAAAATCTCCAGGCGCCGGATAATCCATCATAGGAAATGACAAAACATCAGTGGAACGATCTATTTGACGAAACTGCTGATTCAATTCATGGATTGCCGTATCATCTGTAAGTAGCAAACTTACTTCTACGTCATAAGGAAAATCCTCAGTATCCAAGGCTTTTTCTATAACATTTTTGGCAACCTCTTCGTAATCAAAAGTAAAAGGAATATCTACTTCTTCATCTAATAAAAGTGTCATATAATGGTATCCTCCGTAACAAGTCGCTCTCGAATTCTTAAAAATTGATTGATACTCAAGCCGGATTCATCATACATACCGGCTTCGGAATATTCATTTAGTGTCTGGTATATGACCATATCCTGATTCCAAGTACTTGCCATGGTATTTTGGCCCAAGAGTTCTATTTTGGTAACTAATGCGTCGACCATATGAACAATGGCAGATTCTTTGGAGGAAGGACGTCTTTTCTTTCCACCAAATTCTTCTAAAATAATGATTACATCTGAAGGAAAACAATGGTTA
>CAVIOJ010000238.1:0-3538 GCA_963644225.1 Lachnospiraceae bacterium
TCCACCGGAATTACATGACTATCTTTTTGTATAAGGAAATCTACTTCCGCAGTATTATCTGATTCCCAATAATGAAGCTCATAGCCATTCGTTTTTAGTGCAATTGCTACATAGTTCTCTGTCAGTATGCCTCGAAAATGCTCTGTTTCCTTACCCTGCAGTGCTTCCAGAGTCATTCCCAGTCTGGCAGACATAATACCCATATCACTATAGTATAATTTGAACGCACTCGCATCCTGATATACTGCAACCGGATAAAATCCCTGACTGCATTTCATACACTTATTCACAATTCCGGCCCGAATTAACCAATCAATGGCATCTCCATATTGAGATGCTCGTGCGCCTGATTTTATCAGCTTATACTGAAATTTTTTGGCATCCTTTGCTAACTGTGCCGGCAGGGAATCGTATGCTTCATAAATCCGTACCGTATCTGACTGTTTCGCATATTTGGTCATGTCCGCAATATAAGAATTTAATAACATCTGCCGTATTTCTGACTGTTCTATAGGACTGTCTTTTGCAAGATCAGCCATCACTGCCGCAGGCATCCCGCCCACAATACAATAATGATAAAATTCCTGCATGGCCTCCTCATGTAGTATTTCATCCAACGGCTGATTGTTTTCGTAATGCTTCCGTATTGTATCTGCAAGCATCTGTTTTCCCTTTGCCCATAATACCTCTTCCAAATCCATTGGGTACATGGTCAGCATCTGAACTTTGCCTACCGGAAAGGAATACTTTTCACGGTTCATTGCTACACCCAACAGGCTTCCTGCAGCCATCACATAATATTCCGGGGCTTCTTCAGAAAAATATTTTAACGACGTTAATGCTCTTTCACACATTTGAATTTCATCAAAAATAATAAGCGTATTTTCAGGTACAATCTTAGCCTGATAGTATTTTTCCAAAACAGCTATCACATGATCTGCATGAATATCTGTTTCAAAATATTTTCCGATTCTTTCATCTGTTTCAAAGTTTACATAGATAGTATTCTTGTAATTCAATGCTCCAAACTCACGCATCTCAAATGTTTTTCCTACCTGACGTGCCCCGTAAATCAGCAATGGCATTCTACCCTTTAACATATTTTTCCACTCATATAGCTTTGATGTTATTTTACGGTTCATGTATAGACATTCACCTCTTGAAAATATTTTGATGCGTTTTAATGTATTATATTACATTTTTATATATGTATCAATGCGCTTTTCGACAATAATTCGCTTTTTGAATTCTGGCGTGTAGCTTTGAGGCATAAATCAGTACCTCCTTCACAGTTACTAATTTTCGCTGTACTGCTCTGCAAGTCGTTTGATCTCTGCCTTGATTTTCCCCACCAAATTCTCCGGACCGACAATCTGCGCTCCGGCTCCAAGTGCCATAACCCAATGGAGGAAGTGACTGCTGGCTGCCACCCTTGCCCTGACCTTAAAGTGCTCTTCATCTACCTTATACATTCTTACATCTTTTCCAAACCGGTCTATCATGACTCCTGCGAGGTTGTTTGTGCACAGGATTTCCACATCCTGCTCTTCTCCATCGAACATGTTAAACATTTTCTTAGCATAGGCAGCCATGTCTACTTCCTTGAACTTGTGCCTTCCCTCACGTTTCGTATTTTCTACTTTGATGTGAAGCATTTTGTCTACGCGATAATGTTTTATCATATCTGCATCAGAATCATAGCCTACCAGATAATAATTTTCGTCATCCCAGGAAAGTCCCCAGGGGCTGATCACATATCTGGCTCCGCCTTTGCGCAGCTCCGGCTGCTTTTTAATATTCCATTGAAAATACTGGAAGGATATTTTTAAATTCCTGGAGATTGCATTGTGGATTGCATCCACGTTTTCCATGATATCATTGTTCATGGCTTTGACTCGTCCTGCCACATATACCTGACGTTGTAGCTTTGAGGCATCATGCTTGCTTGCCAGGTGCTCGATCTTTTTAATCAGTTCATTTGATTTCTTCTCTGTGATAAATTTTGCTGATGCCACAGAATCAGCTAAGAGCTTAAGCTCTGCTATTTCAAAATCACGATTTACCACTTGGTAATGATAGGTCTTTCCATACTGGGTTTTCTTGATTTTGATTCCAAAATCCTCCAACCGGGCAATATCATCATAAAGACTTTTTCTCTCCGCAGTTACATTATTTGCCGACAGCTTGTCAATGATTTCCTGCAGCGTGATATCATGATCTGCATCTGTGTTTTCCAATAGTATTTTTGCCAGGTATAAAATCTTTAGCTTCTGATTGCTTCTGGCACTACGTCTCTGAACTTCTACCCGGACTCCCATATCCTCTGACACAAAAATACCCCCGACATACTTTGATATCTGTATTATATCAAAGCTGTCGATGGTTTGGTAGATAATATACTTCTACTTTGATTAACCAGAGCAACATATTGCAAGTCCATAAATCCTCTCTTGCACATCGAATCTTTGTTTTTTACTATGGCAAAACCAGATGCAATCCACCACCAGTGCATCAAACCACATCTCCGCTACCCACATGATGTAACCATGCAGCCAATGACCGGTACAGTCTTTAGAAATTTTACAATTGTCTCGTCAACAGTTCCTCCGCCTATGTCACCGTGTAGCTTTCTCTTTCGGTTATCCTTATAGGTTATCGTCAATTCGTAGCTGCTTCCGTCACATACAAGGCATTCTGTTATTTCTGTCCACGGACGATATAGCCAGATTACCTCGTTATAAAAGGTCTCGACTTTCGCTGCTGAAATTTGAACTACTTCCTTATACAAAACTTTTCTACTGCCCATTGGATACGCAAAATATTTAATTGTACCATCCGGGAATATTTCATACGCCCATTGTTCTTCCGTTTCCTGATTAGGATCAATGAAACCCCAATTTGCCCAATATCTAAATCGTAACCGAGCATGGATTTACCTTTCCAAACTTGAACTTAGATTTCCAACTCAGCAATTATACAAACCGGCGGCTACGCACATATCTGACCGGTCCTGCCCAGCTATACAACGTATCAATCAGAGATAAAATCAAGGCAGAGTACCCTTTGGAAGGCCTGCTGCCGCCCAAAGATTTTTAAAAAAAACATTTGAAATTCCCCTCCAAATCCTTTATAATAAGCCAAGTGGCGTGTGGCGATCCTGCGTAAATCCAGTTGCAGAGGTGCCACACTTTTTTTGTGGAATGCATGCTATCCGCGCAAGAAAATATCATCGCAATTGTTTTGTACCTCATAAACGATGACGATGTTTATACTGAAACTGACAATCAGAAACTTCATAACAAATCGTGTAGCAAAAAATGCGTAAGTCCGGGTTAAAAACAGACTTACGCATTTTTTTGTTCAGAACAAAGCACTTTGGATGTTGTCTGAACAGTAATTTTCATTCACTTGGAAGGAAAGGTGACTTTTATGGATCACAGAAATCAGTACCTCGGGACAGAGCCTATCGGCAAGCTGATGCAACAGTATGCTGTTCCCTGCATCATCTCTCTTCTGGTTGGCGCACTCTACAACATCG
>CAVIOJ010000239.1:0-3447 GCA_963644225.1 Lachnospiraceae bacterium
GCATGGGATGAGAAAATTTTCTTTTTGGAGGTGCCATGAAGAAGTTACAAGGAAAATATATCAGACCGGATACCACATTTCCGAACTATTATCAGTTTCCGAATTTTCTGATCCGGCTTCCGGTCAGCCAGACGGCAAAATTAACCTATATGGTTTTGTATGACAGAGCAAGATTGTCTCAGAAAAATGACTGGATCGATGAGGAAGGATGCGTTTATACGGTCTATCCCATAGCGGATCTGGCAAGGGTTTTGGAGAGGTCTCAGTCAACAATCAAATCAGCATTGAAGGAACTGGATGAGGCTGGACTTTTGATTCGGAAATCAGGAGGCTTTTCCAAAGCCAATATTTTATATGTGCTTATTCCGGAGAAAGGACAGATTTCTGAACAGATGGAAAAGCGCACTGCCATAGGGCGGGAAAATGCTACCTATGAAGGACGGAAAACGGAACCTTTGAGAGGTAGAAAGCTGGCCACTAATAAAGTAATAGATACAAATAATAAGAATCATAAAAAGGGAGTAAGGCCTGGATTTAAGGATTATTCCTTTGAAGAAGGAGAAAGCTTTTGATGGAAAATAGAAATGATATGGAAGAAATCAGAGAGAATCTGCCAGAGGATTACCATGATGAGGAAGGGTATCTTTGCTGCGGGAAATGTCATACAAGAAAGGAACGAGAAATTATCTTGCCATTTCTTGATGGGAGCGGTCAGAGCCACCATCGCAGAGTCGGAGTTCTCTGCAAGTGCCAAGTCGAACGCAGAGATCAGGAAGAAAAAGAGATGGCCATGAGGGAACACCGACAGACGGTGAAGAGGCTGCAAAGTGTTTGCTTTAAAAGTCAGGCAAAGACAAAACAGACCTTTGAAGCAGCCACAAAGATTCCGGAGGAGATATTGAAAAAGGCTCATTCTTTTGTAGACAACTGGCAGGAGATGAAAAGAGAAAATACGGGACTTCTATTTTGGGGAGATGTCGGAACGGGAAAAAGTTTTACGGCGGCCTGCATTGCCAATGCACTGATGGAACAGGAAGTATCGGTTCTTATGCGAAATATGGGGGATTTTATGAGCGGAGATTTCGAAGAACGGGAGGAGTTATGCCGAAGCATTGCAAGCTATGGCCTTGTCATCCTGGATGATCTGGGTATGGAAAGAGGAACGGAATATGGCCTTGAGACGGCCTTTCGGGTGATTGATGCCAGATGCGAGAGCAGAAAGCCAACGATTATTACGACGAACCTTACCTTGCAAGATCTGAAAAACCCAAAAGATCTGATGCATCAGCGTATCTATGACAGGGTGTTGGAAATGTGTACGCCTATCTGCTTTTCAGGAGAAAGCGTGCGGGAAGAGATTCATAAAAGCAAGAAAGGCATTTTACAGAGAATTTTCAGAGGGGGACGCTAAATGGAATATACAAGAAAAGAAGACATGCCATTTTGGGAGAAATATACGCTGACAGTAAACGAAGCTTGTATTTATTTCCATATTGGTGAGAAGAAAATGAAAGAAATTTTAGATGACAATTATGACGCGGATTTTATTTTGAAGAGTGGAAAGCGCACCATGATCAAGAGAAGACGATTTGAGCAGTTTATCGACAGACAGGTGGCAATCTGAGGCGTTTAAGGAATGCCCGTGGGGGCATGGCGGCATGGCTTATTACCCGTGCAAAACAAAGAAAATCAGCGAATCGATTGAGTTAGTGTAGAAGGAGAATGCGGCACTATGCTATAATAAACGCGTATGTGCTGTGCTCTCCGAAAGGAGAATACAATGAGTAAGAAAATAAATATATCAACCGGCAAGAGACGGGACAATCAAGGCCGTCTCCTGCGGACAGGAGAGTACCAGCGAAAAGATGGACGATATGTTTACAAATACAAAGACTGTAGCGGTCAGGTGAGATGCCTGTATGCCAGTCGCCTTGAAAGCAAGGATCCTTATCATGAGGGCAGAAAGCGGCTTCCGGCACTACGTGAACTGGAAGAAGAGGTTTTACAGAATCAGTGGAATGGCCTGCTGGATTTTGGTGGTAATATCACGGTTCTTGAACTGACTGAACGCTATGTGGAGACCAGACAGAGCGTCAGGGAGTCTACCAGAGCCGGATACAAGACAGTGCTTAACATTCTGAAAAAGGAGCCTTTTGGAGGAATCCGAATTGACAAGGTAAAGCTTTCAGATGCCAAACTTTGGATTTTGAAGCTTAACAAGGACGGCAGACGTTATAGTTCCATTCATACCATCAGAGGTGTCCTGCGACCAGCTTTTAATATGGCATTGGAGGATGATCTGATCAGAAAAAATCCCTTTGAATTTCCATTAGGTTCTGTAGTGGCTGATGACAGCAAGAAGCGAGAGGCTTTAACCCCTGAGCAGGAGGAAGCCTTCCTTGATTTTGTAAAAGAGGATCAGCATTTTAGCAAGTATTATGATGGGATTTATATTCTGCTTAATACGGGGCTGCGTATCTCTGAATTCTGTGGACTTACGCCGGAGGATGTGGATTTCGAGAAAAAATGCATCCATGTAAGAGGACAACTGGTTCGCCCCAGCAATATGATCACGGCCTATGAGCCTACTAAAACTGTATCGGGTGTTCGGGATGTGCCAATGAGTGCAGAAGTCATGGAATGCTTCCGGCGGATCACAGAAAATAGAAAGAAGCCCTTAGTGGAACCGGAAGTGGATGGAAAGTCTGGCTTTTACTTTCTGGATAAAGATGACAGGCCTCATTTGGCTCTGCATTGGGAGCATTATTTTAAACGTATCGTAGATAAATATAATAATCACTACACGGAGAAATTGCCTCGCATCACGCCTCATGTTTGTCGTCATACCTTTTGTTCTAAGATGGCAAGAAAAGGTATGAATGCCAAGAACCTGCAATATATCATGGGCCATTCGGAGATCGGAATTACTTTGAATACCTACACACATTTGAATTTTTCTGATGCGGCCAGTGATTTTAAGAAGTGCATGGAAAGTGCATAAGTTCTAGGTGGCACGGGTGGCAAATGAACGGTCCGTGCCACCTTTAGTGCCACCTAAAGGGGCAAAAAACAGACGGCAAAAGACGAAAAAATGCGGAAATTTGCCCAAAATCGGATGATTTTGAGCTCACTGCATTTTGAGACTTTATAAGGCAAATCGGCGCATTTCACCGCAAATTAAGGAGTAAAGATAAGATGATAAAAGTACTATTCATCTGCCACGGCAACATCTGCCGTTCCCCAATGGCAGAATTTATTTTTAAAGACATTGTAGAGAAGCGAGGGCTATGCGACTATTTTGAAATCGCATCCGCAGCTACATCTACAGAGGAAATATGGAATGGCGTGGGTAATCCCGTTTATCCGCCTGCAAAAGAGATTTTAAGGAGCCACGGTATCGGTAAAACACCCTATACGGATTTTTTCGGGAAGAGGGCGATGCAGGTG
>CAVIOJ010000240.1:0-3437 GCA_963644225.1 Lachnospiraceae bacterium
GAATGCAGGAATCAGACAACAAACAGCGCAGACAAAAAATTGAATGCAGGAGAGCGCGACACCATTGCAGCGTGGGGAAAAATAGTCGATCACTAAAATGTGAATCGCAAAGAGGAAAGAGCCAGCGATCAAAAGAAGATCACCTTTTCCGATGGAGCCAAAGCCGTCTGGTACACTTAGGAGATACAGGCCACCCAAAGCCAATGCCACACTCACCCAGATAAGCGGGCTGCATCGCTTCTTTAAGAAAAGGCCAAGAATCGGCACCAGTACGATGTAGATTGCCGTCAGAAAACCAGCCTTGCCAACAGTTGTGTACGAGATACCGATCTGCTGAAGAGACGATGCCACTGCCAGGATGATACCACAGCAGATGCCGCCGATAATCAGCGTTTTTCGATTGAATGAAGAGGAATCCGATACTGCAAATGCTTGGTTTGCTTGGTCTTCTTGCTTCGATGAATTGGCAGAAGCTGTCGTGGCGGATGCTGCTTCGGACTGCCCAGAGCGATTTTGAAATAGAAAGATACATGGAATCAGAAAAATGGCGCCGATTGCGGAGCGAACACCGTTAAACGTGAATGGTTTTACATAATCCATTCCGACGCTCTGCGCGACAAAGGCAGAGCCCCAGATAGCCGCTGCCAGAAGCAGCAAAAATGAGTTTTTCAGTTGTGTGCGTTTCATAAGTGAAAATAAGTCCTTCCTATAATGTCAAGCCCTAAATCATTGATTTTTCAGGCTTTTCTCTAAATACTTACCTCTAAAACCAGAGCTAAAGGTGTATGTCAGTCATGGTATCTTGTACTGAATAGTTAAATAAGGGTGCACTTTATAAAGCATCCTCTCGTTTTGCTTTATAAAGGCTATAATCCTCTGTTAACTATGGTGGTGAACCTTCCGTGTCTAAAGGGATCGTGTCCCAACTTCCTTCGTCCCACCTGTCCATACACCGAGTGCCTGCTAAGCTTTCGAACAGGGTCATGCCCTACGGAGTAAACTACCGCAAGCTACAGCTCTTGTTTGGATTTTGATTTTACTGACCCACAGCCTTCACAGGGTACGGATATTCCGTGGACGCTCTCCCTCTGTGTCGCTCTGTTGGTCGTTGTGTGCTGATGCTGTGCAGTGTGCACTTCATCGTTTTCGGGTTTCTTTCCAGAACCCTGCCCGATTTCAGATGCCTCTGGAACTCGGCAAGGTTCTGGAACTTTGAGATAAGGAACTTTTTTCTATGCCGCTGCTTCCTGTTTTTCCTGGTGTCTGATGTCCATCAACATTTTTTTCGGATCATAGACCACACCTGTCTTTAGCAGTGTATAGATCTTAGCAGCTTACAGGCGATCACTGTCAACGACTGCATCTTTTTCAGCGGGTTCTCCGCCCTTGTCGTATAGTAGACATGTAGCTCTTTAAACCCTTCGGAATGAGACACCACTGACTTGCCTGCCTGAAACAGCCAGTATCTCAGGCGCTTGCGCCCTCTGTGGCTGATCTTGGTCTCTCCTTTGTGCTTGCCGGAACTGCATGCCACCAGTCCCAGTCCACTCAGCTTCTGTATTTCCTTCACATCGTCAAATCTTGAAATATCGCCCATCTCTGCAAGGATTCCGGAAAGTGTATTTTCTCCGATTCCGGGTATTTCGAGGATGTTCTCGGCATGTGGTATTTCCTGACATTTCTGATTGATCTGTTCCTCTATAAGTGCCAGTTCCTCATCCAGTGCCTGAATCTGCCCTACAAACCACTTCACAGCTATTCTCCCGGCATCCATTCCATCTTTTATTCCAACACTTGATTTTGCATAGTCTAAGATTTCTTCTGACCTGCTGTAGCCGCGTCCTCTAAGCTTTGCATTATGCCAGATTTCCCTTTATAATGGCTCAGTTGTCAAGACAAAAATCAAAGATTTTTATAATGAACCGATATCCATGGTTGTAGGAGGATAGAATCCTCCCAATGACAAATTCCAATTAGGCTACTTCTTTAGCAGCTTCATAAAGCATTGCTGGATAATACAACGATGCTGGAGGAACATTACCGATTGCAGAATGGCAACGCTCAAAGTTGTACTTATGAATATAAGCAGCGATAGCTTGGCGTGCTTCTTTGATATTTTTCCATTCGGTAAGATATGCTTCTTCGTACTTGAAGGTACGGAACCAGCGTTCAATCATGATGTTGTCAGCCCAGCGGCTTTTTCCATCCATGCTTTGCCTGATATGATGTGCCTTTAGAAAATCTTTGTATTGTTGACTTGTAAATTGACATCCCTGGTCTGAATTTAAAATTTCTGGTTTGGCAACTTTGAATGCTTTTTCACATGCTTCTATGCATGCACGTGTGCCCAAAGTATCATCCAGTTCCCAACCCACAATACAACGAGTGTGCCAATCTATGATAGCCGTTAAATACAAAAAACCATGCTTCATTGGAATATATGTAATGTCGATAGACCATGCCTGATTCGCACGATCTATGACGGCATTTCTAAGTAAATATGGAACTACCTGTGCTTGTTTCAAACGTTTCGATAAATTAGGCTTTGGGTATATAGGATTAATATCCATATCATCCATGTATTTACGTGCCTTGCGTCTACCGACTTTGTAACCACGTTGTTTTAGCTGTGATGACATTTGTCTTGCACCCCAAGTTGGATTATCTGTATGAATACGGTCCATAATGCGTTTGCATTCTAGTTCTTCATCAGAAAAAGATGTTCCGTTGTAATAAATGCTTGTTCTGTTGATACTTGCAAGATTTGCAACAACAGAGAGTGAAAGCTTACTTTCCTTAATCTTCGAATGGTTTTTTACTAAATTTACTCTCGTAGTCAGGTCCAAGCAATTCTTCAGATTTTTTTTTGAGCCAATCCACCTGCATGGTGAGTTGACCTACTTTTTTCGCATATGCAGCTTTTTCCTTGCGTTCTGTGGCAAGTTTTTCCTTGATGTTTTCCTCTCGTTTTTCATCAAAAACAAGAGAAGCATTGTCTAGGAACTCCTTCTTCCAGTTGCGCAGTAAATTGGGCTGAATATCATTTTCTGTTGCGATTGTATTTATATCTTTCTCACCTTTAAGCACTTCCAATACGAGTTTTGCTTTAAATTGAGCAGTAAAATTTCTTCTTGTGCGAGACATGTTTTTTCCTTCTTTCTGTTTGATAATAAGAGTATATCAAATTCATTAAGAATTGTCTCTGAAAGTGTCTTAAATTATGATACCATTATAGTTAAGAGGGCAAATGCTTCTATGCAGACATCGGATAATGTGATTCGTGTAGGAATATCACCGCTGACACCGCCACAGGTTTTTGTGGAATTATGGCCGGAGTTACAGAAGATTTATCCGGATATAAAATTCCAGTTAACTACATTTGAGAATACTCCGGAGAATGCGAGAGAAATTCTTGCGAATCTCGGACAGAATATAGA
>CAVIOJ010000241.1:0-3391 GCA_963644225.1 Lachnospiraceae bacterium
CCTTCAGGCAGCTTATGGCGCTGTGGATCTTCTGGTGGTGGGCCACTTCGGGAGCACTGAAGGTCTTTCTGCGGTATCTACCGGAAGTCAGGTGCTAAATTTTGTCACATTCGTGGTAGTACAGCTTGCTACTGGTGTCACAGTTCTTATAGCTCGTTATATCGGAGAAAAGAAAATAGAACGAATCAGCAGTGTCATCGGAGGGGCAGCTTTAGTCTTCACTACCCTTTCAGTTTTGCTTTTTATAGTGCTGATTCTTTTGGCAAGACCTATTTCTATATTAATGCAGGCTCCAAATGAAGCCCTTAGTTTAACTACTAGTTACGTTCGCATTTGCGGCGGCGGTATTATTTTCATTGTGGCTTACAATCTATTATCCGCTATATTTCGGGGTTTAGGTGACAGTCGCTCGCCTCTTATCTTCGTGCTGGTGGCATGCATCGTAAATATCGTAGGTGATCTGCTGCTGGTGGCTGTTTTTCATATGGATGCGGCCGGTGCGGCTATTGCTACGGTGGTAGCTCAGGCTGTCAGCGTGATACTTGCTATCGCCATTTTGCTAAAAAAGAATCTTGCCTTTTCATTTAAAAAATCGGATTTTAGCTTCAACCAAGAATGCAAAAGATTCATCTCCATCGGTCTGCCTTTGGCCATGCAGGAATTTCTGACACAGATTTCATTTCTGGCTCTTTGCGCCTTCGTCAATCGTCTGGGTCTTAATGCCTCGTCTGGCTATGGTGTAGCTTGCAAGATCGTCAACTTTGTCATGCTGATTCCAAGCGCACTCATGCAGTCTATGGCTTCCTTTGTAGCCCAGAATATCGGAGCCGGCAACAATAAAAGAGCACGTAAGTCCATGTATACCGGAATAAGAATCGGCCTTGCTTTTGGTATCGTTGTCTTCATTTTTGTATTCTTTAAGGGTGACCTGCTAGCTGGCTTATTTTCAACAGATGCGGATGTCGTGGCAAAGGGCTTTGAATACCTGAAGGGCTTTGCGCCGGAAGCTATCGTCACTGCTGTGCTTTTTAGCATGGTAGGCTACTTTAATGGCTGCAACAAAACTGTCTGGGTTATGATTCAGGGTATCATCCAGACTCTGTGCGTCCGACTGCCTATGGCTTATTTTATGAGTATAGAACCAAACGCATCCCTAACGAGAATCGGGCTTGCTGCGCCAGTGTCAACGGCAGTAGGCATCATTTTAAATGTGGGCTTCTACATTTATCTTAATCGGAAAGAAGGAAATTAAAGGTTCTTCACGGCTCATATTACCGATGGCCGTTGGTTTGATTGATTCTCCCATAGAAATCACGCATAGAAATCACGCTCCGTTGCGAATGGTATAATTGTTGCTTGTAATGTACGCAAGTAAATGCGGAGCATAGTTGTAATGACAAATGGTACATGTTTGTAATGACAAATGGTACGTGTTTGTAATGACAAATGGTACGTGTTTGTAATGACAAATGGAGCATAGTTGTAATGACAAATGGTACATGCTTGTAATGACAATATGTTGACAGTAAACGAATTTCTGGATATAACATACTCAAACGGAGGTGTTTACTATGGCAACCACAACGAATTTAAATATCCGAACAGATAAAGCAATCAAAGATCAGGCGGATGCCATTTTTAATGAGCTCGGTCTGAATATGACAACGGCAATCAATATATTCCTTAGAACAGTAATACGCGAGCATGGTATTCCTTTTTCTCTTACACTTCCATCTACGGTTCCTGCCAGAGATGAGATGACAATAGCTCAGTTCAATCAGATGATGGCTACTGGTTTACAGCAGGCTAAAGCCGGTGAGCCCTTCGATGTGGACGAGGTTTTTGATGAGCTCGAGTAAAGGGGATAACATTTGAAAGAATATAAAATACGAATCACCAAACAAGCCCGCGAGCATTTACGCAGCATTAAAGCCTATATAGCCAGAATTATTAGCACCAGGGGCGGCCTATAACACTGCTGCCACTCTGCGAAAGGCATGAAGATGACACTGCTGCAAGGAAAGCGGCTACATTCCTTCTTACAAAAGAACAAAACTTACTGACAAACTGCATACTGTCTTTGGATTCAGAACGGATTTTGAATTCATATCCAAGTCATCCATGCGAAGCATAATCAAATCATCAAAACAGACGCCAAGCACAAAAAGATAAAAATAGCACATATCGACACAAAAGACAAAAGCTTGTAACCTTAGTAATATCAAGGATTCGCAAGCTTTTTTTGTCTTGTAAAGTGTCAAAGATGGGAAATCATATCAATCTCATGTCCATTTGTCAAATTTTTTGTTTGCATTATGGATTTTTAAGCACCAACTCTTTACAAACGGCAAGATATTTATCGGTATATATGCTATGCTTTTCCCATATAATGTCAAAGTCGTGCTGCATTTTGAAATCATCTAGAGAGATCTCTTTTAAGATTCCGGATTTTAGTTCATCTTCAACTGCAATCTTATATAGAAAAGATATTCCGCAATCTTTTTTTAACAGACCAATGATTGTATGCATATTTTCAACCTCGGTATAATGTATAAAATCAGATATGCTAAGACCACGGGAAATCAGGCTCTGTTCAAGGATATTTCTTGTACCAGAACCTTCTTCGCGAACAAGGAGATGTTCACTCACCAGATCACTAATAGTATGAGGGTGCTCTGTCGTAAAAATATGCGATGCAGCACAGACGGCTATATAGTCTTCTGTGCTGTATGTTTTGTGTGAATAATTTTCTTTTGGATAATTTCCCTCTACGATAGCCATGCTAATCTGTCCGTCATCAAGCAATTTTAGAAGCTGAAATGTATTGCCATAATGAAGATGGACATTTATTTCGGGGTGTTGTATTAGAAAATTTGCGAGTTTATCTACAATTGCATATTCGCCTATTGTCATGGTAACACCAATAGAAAATGTCTCTATCCCCGTAAAATTGCTTTTTAATTCCTCCATTATTTTTTTTTCATCATTTTTCATTGTTAAAAGGTGTTTACGCAGTATTTCACCAGATTGTGTGAGAAAAAGCTGCTTATTTCTGTAAGCGAATAGTGATGTATTATATTGTTCTTCTAAAAAATGTATGTGCTGTGAGACTGCTGGCTGGGTTATATTCAATTGCTTTGCAGCGGCGGTAAAATTCATTGTCTGGCATACAGTAAGAAATGTATCTGTTCTATAATCAAGCATATTACTCCTTTTATCGATAAGAATTATTTATTGTTCGATAGCATTATATAATTTTACCTTATTGTTGTCCAGTGATACAATTCCATACATAAAGTGGCACAATACATAAAGTGGCACAATACATAAAGTGACACGACCCATACATAAAGTGGCACAATCCATACATAAAGTGACACGATCCATACAT
>CAVIOJ010000242.1:0-3314 GCA_963644225.1 Lachnospiraceae bacterium
AATAATTATAGACAGAGTCAATGGCTGACATAAGAACCCCTCCTTTCTTCCATGAAATATGTATAAAAATACACCAGGGCATACTAAATCCATTTATACATCTATACTATAACATGGTGAAAATGTTTTGTCACGAAAAAAACACAATTTTTCTATTGATTTTTTGCAGAAAAAGTTTTATAATCACGAAAAATCTTGAGTCAGTCCTTACTAGACCTGTTGACAGCTTGCTTTATTTGTGCTAAAGTGAACAGGCTATGGAAGTGGGTCTTTTTTTTTTGACTAAAATTGACCGCAATACCAAGAAAAAAATAAAGTGGAGGTGGAAGTTGTGCGAACAAGAATCACATTGGCATGTACGCAGTGTCAGCAGCGTAACTACAATACGACCAAAGAGAAGAAAAATCAGCCTGATCGTATGGAAATTAAAAAGTATTGTAGATTTTGTCGGACACATACATTACATAAGGAAACGAAATAGTCGTTTTTCTTATTAGGAGGTATGAAATGAACGAATCAGAAAAGAAAGCTGAAAACAAAGAACGCTGGGTAGATGGTCTGAAACAGGAATTTGGCAAAATCAGCTGGCTTCCTGGTAAGACAGTCGGCAAGCAGACAGCAGCAGTTGTTGTTGTTTCAGTAGTTGTTGGAATTATCATTGCAATCCTAGACATGTTTATCCAACATGGAATTGATTTTTTGGCAGGATTGTAAGTAGGAGGCTTGAAGTATGGCAGAAGCAAATTGGTATGTAGTACACACTTATTCGGGATATGAGAACAAGGTAAAGGTCAACCTTGATAAAGCGATTGAGAATCGTAATTTGCAAGATGAGATCCTAGAAGTTCGTGTCCCAATGGAAGATGTTGTAGAACTTCGTAATGGCACACAAAAACAGGTGCAAAAGAAGATGTTTCCTGGATATGTGCTAGTACACATGGTCATGAATGATGACACATGGTATGTGGTTCGAAACACCAGAGGTGTGACAGGATTTGTTGGACCGGGATCAAAGCCGGTACCACTGACATATGAAGAGATCCGTTCTCTTGGATTGAACCTTGATGGAATCGAGGTAAGCAAGCCACAGACGAAGCAGCAGATCGCAGTAGACTTCGAAGAAGGAGATACCATCAAGATTGTAGATGGTGCTTGGAAGGATACCGTCGCTGTGATTGAGTCCATGAACTATCAAAAACAGACCGTTACAATTAGCGTTGAAATGTTTGGGTGCGAGACCCCAGTAGAAATTAGTTTCGCAGAAGTGAAGAAGACTTCTTAAGGGAGGCTTCTAATAACATAGGAGGAAACGATAATGGCAAAGAAAGTAGAAGGCTATATCAAATTACAGATTCCAGCTGGAAAAGCAACACCAGCACCACCTGTTGGACCAGCTCTTGGACAGCATGGTGTTAACATTGTTGAATTTACAAAGCAATTTAATGCAAGAACAGCAGATCAGGGAGATATGATCATCCCAGTTGTTATTACAGTATATGCTGATAGAAGTTTTAGTTTTATTACAAAGACTCCTCCAGCACCTGTATTAATCAAAAAGGCTTGCAACATTCAGTCTGGTTCAGGTGAGCCAAACAAGAAGAAAGTTGCAACTTTATCAAAAGAAAAGTGCAAGGAAATTGCAGAACTTAAAATGCCTGACCTTAATGCTGGTTCATTAGAAGCTGCTATGAGCATGATCGCTGGTACAGCACGAAGCATGGGCGTTGAAGTAGAACAGTAAATGATAATTATTTCAAAACTTTAGTGGGAGGGACCTCTCCCGATATTACCACAGGAGGTATTAGTAATGAAAAGAGGTAAGAAATATCAGGAAGCTGCAAAGAAGATTGATCGCGCAGTTCAGTACGAAAGCGCTGAAGCTATCAAGCTTGTAAAAGAAGCAGCTACTGCAAAGTTTGATGAAACAATCGAAGCTCATATTAGAACAGGATGCGACGGACGTCATGCTGAACAGCAGATCCGTGGAGCAGTTGTTCTTCCACACGGAACAGGAAAGACTGTTCGCGTACTTGTATTCGCTAAGGGTACAAAGCTTGACGAAGCACAGGCAGCAGGCGCTGATTTCGTTGGTGGAGAAGAATTGATTCCAAAGATCCAGAACGATGGATGGTTGGATTTTGACGTTGTAGTTGCTACACCAGATATGATGGGTGTTGTTGGTCGTCTTGGTCGTGTACTTGGACCAAAGGGCTTAATGCCAAACCCAAAAGCTGGTACTGTAACAATGGACGTAACAAAGGCTATTGAAGATATCAAGGCTGGTAAGATTGAGTATAGATTGGACAAGACAAACATTATCCACGTGCCAATTGGTAAAGCTTCCTTTACAGAGGAGCAGTTAGCGGACAACTTCCAGACACTGATGGATGCAATCATTAAGGCAAAGCCAAGTGCATTAAAGGGAACCTACTTAAAGAGCGTAGCAATCGCATCTACAATGGGCCCTGGAATCAAATTGAATCCAGCACAGTTTGCATAAATTGTATTTAGTGGTTGACATCGTATAGATACAGTGATAAAATAGCAAAGCAATTGCCGAAGACAGTAGGTGCCGAGAGGCGTAATCATAAGAGCCTACCGAGGAAATTCATTTTTATTTGAATTTTATGCCTCTTTGTCTGAATGGCGAAGAGGCATTTTTGATGAAATCTCATCAATAGTCTTATGGCATCAAAGTCCTGACTTGTCAGGCACATTCTCTTTGGAGGATGGAATAAAATAAGGAGGTGCTAGGAAAGAATGGCAAAGGTAGAAATTAAACAGCCAATCGTAGAAGAAATTGCTGAATGTATCAAAGATGCTGAGTCAGTCGTACTTGTAGACGCATGTGGTTTGACTGTAGCAGAAGATACCGTTCTTCGTAAACAACTTAGAGAAGCTGGCGTTACTTACAAAGTATACAAAAATACTTTAATGAAGCGTGCATTTGAAGGAACAGATTGTGAGAAACTTGTTGACTCACTTGTTGGACCAACAGCAATTGCAGTATCAAAAGAAGATGCTACTGCACCAGCTAGAATTCTTGCTAAGTTTGCCAAGACAGCAAAGAATCTTGAACTTAAGTCTGGTATTGTAGAAGGTGAGTTCTATGATACAGAGGGAATTCAGACTGTTGCAAATATCCCATCAAGAGAAGAATTACTTTCAAAATTACTTGGAAGCATTCAGTCTCCAATTACCAACTTTGCTCGTGTTATCAATCAGCTTGCTGAAAAAGGTGGCGCAGCAGCAGTAGAGACTCCAGCTGAAGAAGCAGCAGAAGCTCCAGCTGAAGAAGCAGCAGAAGCTCCAGC
>CAVIOJ010000243.1:0-1092 GCA_963644225.1 Lachnospiraceae bacterium
CATCAATCATGTGGACTTAAAGAACAAGAAAAATAGTCTACAAGTTCACTGGGGAGTGGACTTTCTAAATCCGACAGAAATAAATGGATTTCGGTTGTAATTCCGGCATATTTCCTTTATAACCAGATAGTTATATAGAGAGGTGACATGTAAATGAAGAAAGAAATCCCCATATGGGAGAAGTCCAACCTGACCCTCGAAGAGGCATCCCTTTACTTCGGCATCGGCATAAACAGACTCAGGAAGCTTTCGGATGATGAGGGATGCAGTTTCGTATTGTGGTGCGGATCTAAGCGACTTATTAAGCGGAAAGCCCTTGAAAAATACCTTGAAAACACCTACTCAATCTGACAGGACATGTCCCACATCTGTGCTGGTGACAAAGAAGGTCACTCGGCGCTACAATAAGCATAGGCGTGTTCTCCCCTCAATTACAATGGGAGGAAGAATTTTATGACAACTGTAATAAGAAGAAAAGACAGCAGTAACAGGGTGTTAAAAGAAGGTGAATACCAAAGAAGCAACGGCACATTTGAATACAAGTGGAGGGATAAGAAAGGAAGCCGGCATTCCATATACGCAAAAACACTCCCCGAACTTAGGGAAAAGGAAATTGATGTCCTTAAAGACACTTTGGATGGAATCAGACCTGGCAAGAACGATATCACTATCAATGACCTATACGACAGATGGAAACAATTAAAGAAAGGATTAAAAGCCAACACATTCCAAAACTACCAATATATGTACGACCAGTTCGTAGCCCCCGACTTTGGCAATATGCATATCGTGGATTTAAAGCGGACGGATGTAAGGGCTTTCTACAACAGTCTGTCCGATGAAAAGCACATCAGAACCAACACGATTGACAACATACATACCGTACTGCATCAGGTCCTGGAGCTGGGGGTAGAGGATGATTATTTAAGGTATAATCCATCCGATAATGCGCTAAAGGAACTTAAAAGAGCGCACAATTCTGATTTTGAACGAAAAAGAGCCTTAACAATCCCTGAATCTGATTTGCTTGAGGATTTTCTCGCAAAACACGGACAGTACCACAGATGGCAACCGATATTTACCGTGATGCTG
>CAVIOJ010000243.1:1102-3266 GCA_963644225.1 Lachnospiraceae bacterium
TACGGGACTTAGGTGGTGTGACATTGACCTTGACGAAGGCATCATCAACGTCAATCACACTCTTGTCTATTTTGATAGGGGAGGAGTGGTACGATGTGGATTTGCTATCAATACCCCAAAGACCAAAGCAGGAGAGCGGACTATCCCCATGCTACCAAAGGTAAAGGACGCGTTCCTTCAAGAAAAGGAGTACCAGGAAGAGATTGGACTTAAATGTCTGGCCTTTGTGGATGGGTATACGGATTTTATCTTCATCAACAGATTCGGTAATGTCCAAAACCAAAGCACACTGAACAAGGCTCTTAAAAGGATTATCAGGGACTGCAATTATGCCGTACTGGATAGTGGCAGGAAAAATCCAGTTCTGCTGCCTCAGTTTAGCAACCACACCCTAAGACACACCTTCACAACTAGAATGTGTGAGGCGGGAGTAAACATCAAGGCAATGCAGGACATACTGGGTCATGCCGATGCAGAAACCACCTTACAGATTTATACTGATGCCACGAAAGGCCTTAAAAAGTCTGAAATCATCAACTTCGAGGAATACTTCAATGCCCAGAAAGAGATGCAAATGAACATTAGGTAACCTTACGACCAAACATGAGATTTACGACCGGCTTACGACCGATTTACGACCATTCATGAAGACTTATAAAGAATTATGGGGTCAGGGCGGTCTGATGACTTTAGAGTATAAGGTCCTAAAGGCTTACAAAGGGTTATAAGCAATAGGGTATCAGTTTCCGACGATGAAATCACTAACCTAAGAAACCTGGTAAAATCAAGGAATTCCGATATCTCAAAGCCCAAACTTACGACTAACTTACGACCAATTTTGAGAACACGCAAAAAAAACACCATTGTGTCAACTACCACGACCTACGGCTAATGCCTTAGAGGTCGGAGCTTGTAACTGCCCTGTGGTGATGGTGAAAGGCTATGGCAAATATACTGCCGCCAGACGACCTATCCCACACGCAACAATTACTAGAGACAGCCCCAACCAAAGGAGCTGTCTTTTTTTTTATTTTTTTTGGCATTTTTGTGTTGTTTTTTTTGACATTTCTATCATATTTATTATGGATGCAAGACACCAAGCAGAAAGGAGAAAAAACATGTTTAGCATTTATACCGTTGTGGATAGGAAAAAGCGCCCTATAGAGAATGGAAATACAGATCAGGATACCATATCAAGGTTGTGCCATGACATGAATATTGAGAGAATGGAAGACGGCAAGAGTCCGTGCTACTCTATCGGAATTGTGGATAAGGACGGAAGAATATCCGAAGTCATCCCAGACGAGTGGATGCACGCAAGGGAATATATCGTAACAGACGGGGATGAATGCCATAAATACTTCGGTGGACATATTTACGCAAGGCGTGAGGCCGAAATATACATGAGTGACTACAACATGGCGCACAAAATTTACAAAGCTGACGATGATGATGGCCCTGACCATCCGTTCTATATAGTTGAATTCAAGTACTTCAGCAATACAGCACTTATGATAGATAAACATGGATCCAGAGATATAAACCTAGATGAAGATAATGCATAATAGTACAATAGAAAGGGCAAAAAACATGATTGATGCCTATGTAATAGTCAACGAAGGTGATACCCCCTTTATCTCTCTTTGGGATGATGGTTATACCAATATCATCATCGAAAATGGTATATGGTATACGACATAAATACAGATAGAAGGAATTCCTATTCCTTGGTGGCTGTTTTTTTATTTTGTTTTGTCCCCCCCATAAGCATATTTTCTTTAACTACAAATACTGAAGTGCTGGCATTACAGCAGAAAGGAACAAATTATGAACAAAAAAGGAAAGAAATATGTGCTTTGGCAGAACTACGACATCAATATGGAGGACTATAAGGATTGGCTTGACGAGGAGTATCCGGAAGCCGATGAATATGACAGATATCAGATGTGTGTCATGACCAATGATGATTTGTTAGATGACGAGAAAATGAATCTTAACAAAATCCTCGACTCAGACATCATCTGTTTGGCTGATATCGGCCTTTGGAACGGCAGACATCATGGTTACAAGATGATGGGACATAATCTTAATAATGTCCTTCAGTTTATGCAGGATTGTGATTATGCTGAATTTTACTGCAATGATTACGATGTTTGCAGTAGAC
>CAVIOJ010000244.1:0-3201 GCA_963644225.1 Lachnospiraceae bacterium
CCGTCGTCTCGTCCACCTCCGTCAGCGTGTAAGTAATCTTCATGGTCTTATCCGCTGTCTTCACCACCGCCGTATCCAGATTATTGATGGTAGCCAGGTAATCCGTCCTCATTCCAAACGTGCCATAAGTAGATCCAGAAGTCATATAGTACATAAGAGGAAATCCTCTCACCTGTACATACTGTCGTCCAGAGTAATCATATATTGTATTGGACTCCGGATGTAACAGCGTAAATTTCTCAACATCTATAATGTAGAAGCAGGTGTTATAGCTATTGTTATTATCAAAATACACTTTTCCGTTCAAAGCATGCATCGGATAGGCTTGTCCAAGTGAAATGGATGTCTCAAGCTGCGCTATATTTGCTGAATTTCCTATTTCCTGCCTGTAAATGTAATGATCAGACAGATTATAGTTCTGAAAATAAACATATCCGCGATAGCAATAAGTACTACTTTTTTCGTAGGCAAGGCGCATGGTTGTACCTGATTTATTTGTCATCGTATATTGCTTTACTGCATAGCCATTTGCCATATCAATCTCGGTAATAACATAAGAGCTAGTCTTCGATACGGAATAGTTGGAGCCAGAACAGATGTAAAGCTTATCTGCTTCCTCATCATAGTTATAAGAGAAATACTGCTGACTTATAGCCGTGCTAAGTGCAATCTCCTTCTCCTCCAGCAAAGTCCTTGTCGTACTTGGAGAATCAAATAGTGAGATGGTCGTGATATTCGCCCGATATCGATAAATAACAAGCGCATTTGTACCAGTGATAGTAAAGTAATAGACGCTGTCTGTCTTTGCATCAATCTTTACAATCCATCGATAACTGGAACCATAGGTCGTATAGCCAAGCGTTCTGTCGCAGGCATTAATTCCGCCATTCTTACCTGTCAGTCTCAAAATACTCGAGCCGATATTTACAAAATACGGATGACTCTTTTGTGTTGGTTTTTCTTCCAAGCCTCGGTTTGTATAGCCGCCTAAGGCATGTGTCAGAGCCACAGATGCAATGGTGCCATTTCCTTCAGCCGTATCAAAATCGTATACATACTTTACCCTGCGATTTACCACATCAATCTCTGACTCCGTAGAGTTATAATTGCCTCGTTTAGTCTGATCCGATGTATTCTGCTGACCGTATACCGCACAGCCTGTCTGTTCTACATTTCCTGGCAAGTCGATATTATCCGCATCCTCCTCCAGCCTGGAATCAAGCAAAAGCAAACCACCCGTCAAAGTGGTATAAAAATCTGTAAATGTCGTTGAGTAAAATGTATCAACAGCCTTTACCAGTCCCATGGGATTAAAAATATACTGCAAGGCATTGGTCACCATGTTCTCCTTCTCAATCACCTCCACCTGACCCGTATGCACATCCCTAAGCTCAATTTTCGTGTTTCCCTTTAACATAAGCGCCTCCTATTCAATCTCTGTCTTATCAGAAAGACCAAGCAGTTTCATCTCTCCTGTTAGGTTCCACAGTGAAACAGACTCCATCATGCCATAGTAATTTTCATCCATTATCTTTACCTGCACCTGGTCCGTATTCTTAATTACATGAATTTCTCCTGAAAGCTTCATACAAGCGATATTTTCTTCAATCACCAGCTTGCCATCCCACTCGGTATATCCACTTGCAATACCAGAACCAGTTACCGCGGCTTTTACGTGGGCCACATCTATTACCGCGCTGCCACCTTCCAATAACATATAGACTTCCATATGTCTTGCGCTGTTAGCCTCGAGCCCGCTAATCGGATACAAAAGAGGAATAATATTTTCGCCATCCATCAGGACCTGTCTTGGCTGATAATCCGTAATCCAGTTGTCATCAATCTTATAAATAAAGGTGACAACCGGCGAAACCTTCTGGTTCGTCTTGACTGTCACCTGCTCCGTTGTGGTCTCATATTCAATTTCAGGAATCTCCTCTGCCTCCTTAGCCTCTGCTACCGCCTTTGCGATAATGCTGTACGTTGTAGGCCTCGAAAATGTCGCTGGATATTCCTCTGAAATGCTTTCTTCCTCCGCTGTAACATTGCAATGAATATTTCCAATAAATAGCACACTGGTTGATTCTACAGAAGCGAATGTCACATCAACAATCCTGATCTGCTCCGCTCCGACAATCAGCTGCGATGCATTTTCATAACTACAAACTACATACTTGCTGCTTTCCACCTGATTCAAAAGGCCGATGATATTTTTATCCGCCTTGCTCTTAGCCGCTGACAAATGAGGATTCTTACCCACACCCTTCAGCGAATGCTTGCCATTGACCTTGTAGGTAATACTGGTAATACAGCTAATGGCCTCCGCATCAGCGTGACCTCCAGAGAAACGCACTACATCCATTGGATCAAGTGCCGGATTACCAATAGTTGTGGAATCAAATGGCACATAATTTACCACCGCTATGGCATTCAAAATATTTGTGATAATTGTCTCCCTTGTATTGATGAGACCATATTGCAAAAGCGGATTTACTCCTAGATTCATGGTCAGACCATCATCTGGATCCAGACAATAATATTCTGACTTGGCATTCACTTCATCCGTAGAATACACAGCTGTATATCTAGTCACAAAATCCGAATAGGTACTGCTAAAGCGATGCTTTGATGCCATAGTTACCACTGGCTCTGCACTGTAACTTATGAGTTCAAGTTTTCCTTCCCTGTTGATCTGGCAAACCTTTCCAAGCACCTGCGCCAAATAATAAAGCAAATCTCTGTAAGTATCTATATTTCCATCTGGATAGATGCCAAGCAGCTCCGTACCATTTGGCATTGCTTCAATTTCTTCCTGCGTATGCGCCAGTTCCACGTTGCACTTCTCGCAGGCATAACTTAGAAATTCATAAGGATAACCACTGGAAGACTCCACCGCTGCGCTCTTCTCAAAACGCAGCATATAATCATATCCAACAAGTTCCAAGGTCTTAAGATTATGATTGGCCTCACTGATTTCAAAGATTCCCATTGGGATCGTCTCAAAGCTGCCATCAGAAATCTCCAGGCTGTAAAAAAGTTCAATAACTCCATCTTCCAGCGAATACCGGTCCACATCCATAAACAGCGTAATTTTCATCTCCGCCGCATACACCGTTCCCAGCTCAATCTCGGTAGAACCACAGCATTGCCTGGTAATATATCCGCTGCCCTTTACGATATCCTTCGGGCCAAACTCATATA
>CAVIOJ010000245.1:0-1518 GCA_963644225.1 Lachnospiraceae bacterium
TTTATAGGTCATACACTAATTAATTAAAGTTCAAAATAGATTTTGAATAACTAAAAATTATTATAATAAATAAAACTAATATTTTCACTATATTTCACGAAAAAAATAATACATTCGTGAATTTTTGTATGACCCTTCTTTGATGCGAGTGATAGTGTATAGATAAACAAGGAACATGTAGTGTTTCAAAAAAGAGGAGGGCTTATTATGAGCAATACGACAAGTGCCACAGGCACAAAATACCGTAGCGCGAAGACTTGGGAGATGATCCTTTCTTCTGCAATCAACGGCAACAATATTTGTATGTACATGTGTATGGTTTATGCCAGTTACGCAGGAAGCGAAGGTTATGGTATCGCCACAGCGGTTGTAGGTGTTATCATTACCTTATCAAGAATTTTAGATGCTGTAACCGATACAGCTATCGCTTACGTATTCGAAAAATTCCCTGCCAAATATGGTAAATGTAGACCATTTATGATTATTGGATGGGTTATTGAAGCTGCCGCTGTTTATTTGATGTATGGTGCAGCTGCCAACCACTTCAAGGGCATGGCAGGACTTGTTATGTTTGTTCTTATTTACATCATTTACGTTATTGGATATACAGTAAATAACGTAGCTGGATCAGTTATGAATGCTGTTCTTACCAATGATCCAAAGCAGCGTCCTATGCTTGGATTTTTACAGACATGCTTTTCATATGGTGTTCCAATCTTACTTAGCAATGTTGTTACATTCAACATCCTGCCAAAGTATGACAACCAGTACAACATGCCTATGTTAAAAGAAATGACATTATTCTATATTGTTGTTTCACTTGTTTGCTGTATTTTGGCAATGATTGGTATTGCTAGATCAGATAGTGAAGAAGTATGGAAAGAGGCAAATGCTAAGACTGCTGGAAAGAATGAAAAAGTTGGCTTAAAAGAGATGTGGGAAGTCCTTTCAAAGAACAAGGACGTTCAGCGTTATATCGTTACTTGTGCAACAGACAAATTTGCTCAGACAACAGCTAGCCAGTCTGTTATCATCAACTTACTTTCTGGTGTTTTGATTGGTTCCTATGCAGCAACACAGGTTGCAAATAACTATGCATCAGTTATTGGTTTGATTTTCGCTTTCGGTGGCGGTATTATCATCGGAAAGATTGGAGCAAAGAAGGGTACTGTTTGGTTCTCATGGTTTGCTATTATTGTTTCGGTAATCCAGTTGGCTGTATGTATCATCTTAGGACCAAGTGGAATGCGTGAGATTGGAACTTCTGGTTCTTGGGCATTCATCCTTTGGGTAGCTTGTACAGTTGGTATGACTGCCGGCAGAATGCTTCTTGCAGTAGCTGCTGGTACTATGCGTGGTGACGTTACAGATGCTGAGGAGCATCGTTCTGGTAACTTTATGCCATCAGTTATCGCGGGTGTATATTCCCTCTTTGATAAGGGTATGTCATCTATCTGTTCTATGATTGCAACTTTCTGTATTTCATTTATCGGTTATGTAAATACCGTACCACAGATG
>CAVIOJ010000245.1:1605-3028 GCA_963644225.1 Lachnospiraceae bacterium
ATAAGGTTACAAATGGTGTATTCTGGATGGCAATTGTTCTTTCATTTGTACTTCCAATCATTGGTTTCCTTTGCAATATTTTAGCAATGAAGAATTACACTTTGGATACTGATACTTTGGCTAAAATTCAGGCTGACAATCAGGCAAAACGTGATGAAGCCGCATCACAGATGCAGCAAGCAGAAGCCTAGGATTCGTTTTATATTTAAAGGAATTTTTATCAGTCTAAAGATGATCGATTCCTTAATAGAATGATACATCGTTTGTGATTGATATGAAAAAGAAGGAAGGAGGACAAAAGTCATCCTTCCTTTTTTAAAATAAAAATGATAGAAAATTAACAAAATATATTGCGGCAATTTTACAACTCTGATAATATTTTTCAGGGAGTAATAAAATAATGTTAAACAAGATACTAGAACACAAGACAGAAGATTTACCATCATTAGAGCGTTTCAAAATGCTTGGCTCGAAGGTGGTACGGGAGATGCAAAAACCGGTATTAGCCAGTTTCAATCTCCGCAATTTAAAATACTTCAACGAAGTATATGGCACAAAAAAGGGGGATTGGCTCATTGCACTGATGGTTGACCATTTTTGCAGAGACAATAAAAAGTGCATATTGGGAAGTATCAGCTATGTAGATCATTTGTTGGTACTATGTGAAGGCGCATATGATACCGACGAAGAGTTGATGCAATATTTTCAAAAAAGTGCTGATGATTTTTTGGAAAGAGTATATAGCCGTTACGACAGGGTTAAAATTCATGTGGAGTGCGGCCTTTATATTATGCGTCCCGAAGATGATTTTGTATATGCTCAGGACAATGCCAGGTATGCAAGACGTTCCGTCCACGACAGCTACAACAATACAGTAGCTTTTTATACGGAGGAGATGCGCAAAAAGACCATCGAGCGTGCCAGTGTCATACCGAATTTTGAAAATGCCATGGAAATGGATGAAGTGCAAGTTCTCTTGCAACCAAAATTTTCCGTTCGCGATGATAAGATTATAGGCGCAGAAGCTCTATCACGTTTTCGTGATGAAAGTGGCAAATTGATTTCCCCAAATATATACGTTCCGATTTTGGAACAGGCTGGGATTGTCTCAAGACTTGATTACGTGGTCATTAAAAAAACTATAGATTTGCTTTGCAAATGGAGAGCCCAAGGCAAAGAAATTTTTCCGATTTCGGTTAATTTATCCCATGTGGATATCAAAGACAATGATTTTTTGAAAAAAGTTGATGCTTTGGTTGAGGCCTCTGGAATACCTAGAAACTATATCGAATTTGAATTGACTGAGACTGTTCTTACAAAGGATTTAGATTTTATTATTGCAAAACTAAATGGACTAAGGGAACGGGGATATCGAATTGCATTAGATGATTTTGGATCAGGCTACAATTCCTTATATGTCTTA
>CAVIOJ010000246.1:0-3026 GCA_963644225.1 Lachnospiraceae bacterium
GGTTCACACTCAATTGTTTGGGCCATAAGCTGGTACAATCGCATATCCTTAGATGCAGTAATATAGAACTTGACTAAGATCAGTTCATCTTTTTTTAATTTACAATCTAATAAAAGCTTTACCCCGCCTCCACTTATATTGACAATAGTTCCATGGGCCATATCTTTTGGCAGAGATAAAAGAGCTCTTTGATATTGTTCTTCGATTCCAAGTTCCTCATCCATAGGAATTCGATAATAAGATACATCAATCAACTTGCTTAAACGGAAAAATTCTCGTCGTTGGAACTTTTTGATTTCCGAGGTAAGTTCAATTTCTAGTCCAAACAAACTTCCATCTTTGAATCTGTTTTTTACTAAACAAGAAACGGAAAACAAGCCTTTGTTGGTATAAACAACTGCTTCAAAAACCGTTCCTACAGGAAATAAGATGGTCTTTCCTGCTTGGGTCGGCATTGCAATTTGCATCGTTTTTTCGCTTGTTATTTCAAATATCGAACTTTTAAAAATCAAAACGGTCTGATTCAGAACAATCTGATTCAAAGTCTTGATTACTTTTATATCAATCTTGTCACCTGGATGAAAGGTATTTATTGGCATCATACTAACTCCTACTATAAACTAAATCCACAAAAAAGCTGGCAAATCCTTTTGGCATCTTTATGTCTGTTTTAATATTATCATCAAGTAGCTTGCTTGCAAGCAAATCAAATGCTCTCGCCGAACGAGCATTTGGATTCTTCATGGTGATTGGCTTTTGCTCTCGAATCGCTTTTTCCAAAGCTAAATCCGAAGGAATCATTCCTAAATATTCCAAATTTCCAGATAAAAATTGGTGAACAACCGTATCTAATTTATGAAATACTTCAAGGCCATCTTCTCTTGAATGAACCTTATTGGCTATGACTTTTATTTTTGTTTGGTCTGCTTTGAACTTTGGGCTACGATGCATGGATTTCAGCAAAGAATAAGAGTCTGTCAAGGAACTTGGCTCTGGTGTAGACACCAAAAGTACCTCAGGACTAGCTAAAACAAATTCCATCACCGTATCGGATATTCCCGCTCCCGTATCAATCAAAATAATATCTGCCAAATGATCTAACTTTCCTAAACATTGAATCAAATAATCAATCTGCTGATGATTTAAGTTATTCAATCCTGCTACAGCATTTCCCCCAGAAATAAAATCCACTCCCATAGGGCCTTTTGTAATAATTTCTTCAATCGTTTTATCTCGATAAATCAAATCACTTAAGTTATATTTTGGGACAGAGCCAAACATAACTTCCACATTGGCAAGACCAAAGTCTGCATCAAAAATTATAACCTTTTTACCCTTTTTTCGCAACTGAACTGCAAGGTTAACAGCAAGGTTTGACTTGCCGACTCCGCCTTTACCACTAGTAATCGTCAGCACGCGAGCAGGAGAAAGATCTTTTTGATTTTTGGCCTTGATTATATTTCTGAGTCCTTCTGCTTGGTCCATGATTCTTTCCCTCCTAGCAACTGTTTTACAATCTTTTGTGAATTGAATTTTTCAATGTCTTCCGGAACATTTTGTCCATTTGTCACAAAGGATATGTGGCTCTTGGTATATAAACACAGATTTAGAAGATTTCCTAAATGGGAAGTTTCATCAAGCTTGGTAAAGATCAAATCAAAATCGCAAATCTGAGCATAAGAATCCGCAATATCTAATAGATCCATATACTTTGTAGTTGCACTTAAAACCAAAAAGGTCTTCTTGTCGTATTTTTCATCCACATTGGAAATCAGTCTTCTTACGTCATCTTTTTGTTCTTTGGATTTGTGAGAAAATCCAGCCGTATCCACAAGAACCACATCATACTGTTCAAGTTCTTCTAAGGCCTCATTAATTTCACTTGCGGTATAAACGATTTTAAGGGGTGCATCTAAAATATTTGCATAGGTTCTAAGCTGTTCCGCAGCTGCAATACGATAAGTATCCGCCGTCAAGAAAGCAACCTTTTTGCCACCTTCTACTTTGAGTTTGGAAGCAACCTTTGCTATAGTCGTTGTCTTTCCCACTCCAGTAGGCCCTACGAAAAAGTAAATTTTTGGCCTTTTTCCATCAAGTAAGATGCCATCATTTTGTCCAAATTTCAAAATTATTTTCTGGTAAATATTAGAAAGCATCACATCCATGCTGCTCGAAGAGCGAAAAACACCATCCATCTCATCTAAGATTTGATTGGCATATTTTTCATCCACTTCATTTTCCAGTAAGATTTTGTATACCATCTTCATCATTCTTAGAGTTTCGCTATCTCTAGCAATCTTTTCTTTTTTCGGCTCTAGGGCTTGCTCTTTTTCCATCAGCTTTTCATGGACCTGATTCAGACGATTTTGAAACTGCTCTTTTTCCGTGTTTTTTTTCTTATACATTTCAAGGGCAGAAATCTCGCTTTTTTCCTCTAGCTGAGATGATTTTGTCTCCGTACTAGCATTTTGTGAAACTTTATTTAACATAGGCTGAATCTTCTCTAGAGTAGTCGCTACCTTTTCTGCCTGATCTTGAGGCTGATTTTCTTTTTTCCTTTGTGGTGGCAGTACGATTTTTTCATCCGCCGCCAAATTAATCTTTTCAGGCCTATTTTGTTCCACTTCAAAAGTCTTTTGATTTTTGCTCTCCTGGTCTTCTATGGCCGCAGTTACCTCAAAGGATACTCCTTTAAATAGTCCAGCTAATCCTTTTGGCTTCACTGCGCGAACACTCATAATAATCGCCTTTTCACCCAGCTCTGCCTTAGCTTTTTCCTTTGCCTCTTCTTCCGTTTTACCTAGAAATTTTTTAATTGTCATTATCCAGTCACCATCCCAACTGATTGTAATTCTACATTTGATTCAATTTCATTGTAGGATACTACTATTAAGTCTCTAAAATAATCTTCCGTTAATTTTTTGAAATACAAGCGAACGATTGGTGAAGTTACAATAATTGGAATCTTTCCAATATTTTCAAGCTTGGCTGTTTCATTTTCTACGGAAGAAATAATAGCCTTAACC
>CAVIOJ010000247.1:0-3013 GCA_963644225.1 Lachnospiraceae bacterium
AGAAGAGCAAGTCAGTTCTCAAAGCGTTAGTCTGCTGGATTTCAGCTTTCAAAAGGCTCTTCGGAGTCAAAAAAAGTACATACGAGACTTTTCGAGGTGCTGCCCGTTTGGGTGGCATCTTTTTTTGTTTGCTTAGAGGCTTGAAATATAGCAGGAAGTAGGGTATACTGTCGATGTATTCAAAATTTTAAATGTGATGTGAAACAGACTATACGCGGGCTGTGGGCGTCGGCACATTAGCGTAAAATTTTAGAAGGTATTTTAGAGATTAGAAAGGGTATCAAAGATGGAAGATTTTAAGGAAAATGTAAATGGCGGACAGCAGACATATTATTACAACCAGAATGTTGTCTATTCCAACAAAGAAAAGAAGATAAATAAGCATATCTTCTTCTGGGTTGGTAATGTTCTGTTCGGTTCAATCGGCGTGGATAGATTCCTCAGAGGCCAGATTGGACTTGGAGTATTAAAAATCATAACGTTCGGCGGGTTTGGAATCTGGACGCTGGTTGACCTTATCATAGCAGTAGTCAAGGTCTACGGAGGCTCTTACTCAGGCACCGAAGATGTCATATTTATCAATGGTAAGTATGACAGATAAACAAAGCAAAAATATTTCGCCCTGCAGATATAATTCTGCAGGGCGTTTGTCATGTAACACTTTGAGTTAGTAGCTACATTCTCGTGTACTCGGTTCGTGCTATAATCTCATCCTGAGTTGTTTTCATTAGTGAACGGAAGTATGCGCTGAATCCAGAAACTCTAACTACGAGGTTCCAGTGCTTCTCAGGATGTTCCTGGGCATCAACCAAAGTTGCACGGTCAATGACATTGAATTGCATTTCCATACCTCCCTGATCAAAGAAGGTATTGAGCAAAGAGCGGAATGCTTTGCGGTGCGCTTCAGTGTCGAAGAAGCTTGGATTAAATTTTAAATCCAAAACCATACCATTGGTTGCTACCGAAAGATCTGATTTTAAAACAGAGTTAACCACAGCAGTAGGACCATTCACGTCCTTGCCCTGAACGGGCGCGGATGCATTTGCGAAGGCTACAGTTGATTTTCTACCGTTTGGCAATCCGCCTGTGAGAAGACCCATTTTTGCGTGATCCTCGACGGAGTAGAGCCCAAACTGGAATTTACCCCCTCTTGGATTCTTAGTGCTGTCAATTAACTCGGCACAAGCGGCTGTTAAGTCAGCCATCATCCAGTCGACAGAATCATCATCATTACCATAGTGTGGACAATGTTCGATATCGCGTAACATATCATCTTGACCTTCGAAGTCGTTGAATGCTGCCTCAGCTATTTCCTTTAAAGTATACTTTTTGTCTTCAAATACAAGTTTATTTATTGCTGCAAGGGAGTCTACCGCATTGGCCTGACCACATGCGCTGACGCCAGAGTTGTTGTACTTTGTGCCTCCTGCCGTAACGTCTTTGCCGTTTTGGATGCAGCCTTCCATTAAAATTGAAAGATAAGGCGTTGGGAAACGCTCTGGCACCATAGGATCCAAGCAGTTTATGCTTTCCATACCAAATTTGGTATGCTTAAGAAGTTCATCCTTGTACCATGCATAAAATTCTTCGAAAGTTTGAATTGAGTCTAAATTTTTGGATGTGTAAGGTTTGATAATATCCTCTGATACGGAACATTTTCCATCGTTTAACATGAGTTCAAGAATCTTTGGCCAGTTAATACGCAGAACCTCCGTCTTTGCATATTCCTTTCCTGGACATGTCATTTCGACGCAGCCAATCATACCGTAATTGTGAGCATCTTCGTTCGATTGACCCATTTTTTTCTTGGCTGCAATGCAAGCCTTGTCGCTGAAGAATGCAGGGAATCCTGTTCCTGTACGAACTGTAGCTAGTGCTTCCTCCCAAAGTTCATCAGACATGGAGTCATCGTAGCGCAGGCAAAGAATAGGTTGGTCATATTTCAACAAACGTGTTGCCTGCAGACAAATGAATGTAAGATCATTTTCTTGATATACGCCATTGATGTCAAGTCCACCGATAGTTACATTTTGATAGGAATGAAGGTTGGCACTGAATTTAATCCAAAGTGCTTGAATTAAATCGCTGGCACTCTCGTATGTTTCCGCGCCAGATTCCTTGTCTTTTGCATAGAATGGATACAGATATTGGTCTATGCGTGCAGGAGATTCGGATGCTGGCACATTTTCTGCCAATACAAGTTCGTGCGCAAACCAGAGAAGCTGCACAGCTTCAAAAAAGTTAGTGGCAGGGCCTTCTGCAATTTGCGAGCAAGCTTTTTCAATCCGCAGCATGTTCTTTTTCCAATTTGGATTGTCGGTCTCTTGTGCACGCTGATGTGCGAGAGCCTCGTAACGATGAATGTATTCAATAGCGGATTCGCAGGTCATACGCATAGCACGAATAAATTGTGCCTGCTTTTCGTTCGCCGTTTTGAGGGCCTCGTCACATTCTTTGAGGATGGCACCATAACCCTTATTAAGCAACACCTAGTAGCCTGGAACTATGTGGCCGCTCTCCCAGTGCTTAAAAAGCCAATTTTTTACGGCTGTAGCAAAGCGAGTGACCTTTTCATACCCTTCAGAGCCTTCTTCGTATCCGTAAAATTCATTGCAGACAGCTGCCTCGTCGAAGGGGTCTACGCCCATAGGTGGACGATACATTGGGTCAAAATCCTCGGGACACCAAACAGGGAGAGTTGTATTGTACGTGTATCTGTATGCATTACCCGCGAGAATGTCATGTGGATTAATCATTATCTTTTTTTCTCTAAGAAACTTCTGAAATCCGTAGGCAAATTGAACGGCACGAATTTCGTTTGGATGTTCTGCGAAAGCCTGGCGATAGCATCTATCACGGACAGGTATTTGGCTACGATCGTAGTTTTCATCCTTATGTTCATCAATATAGCGAATAACATCGCTAGCGCATATATCTTTTACACTCATGGCAATTTCCTTTCATTAAATTAATTGTATGATAGTCAATGTTTTTTTAATTATAAATCTAATGG
>CAVIOJ010000248.1:0-2822 GCA_963644225.1 Lachnospiraceae bacterium
TGTCCGCTAATCCTGCAATCTCGGCACTGTTTTTTGTTGCTTGAAGCAAAATATCAAGGTACTTAAAGTCATACCAATCAGTTCTTGCAATAAACTCTAGGCCTGGCTTCTTTGCGAAGTTCTCGTAATCTGCATCTGACCCAAATCCCATTTTAAGGCCAGCTCTATACGCTTTATTAACGCATTCTTTTTCAATTTCCTCGTAGCGGGTGCTTTTATCTGCTGCCCCCTCCGCAAGCGCTGCACCATCTGGATCTATGCTCGCGATGCTTACGGTTCCAGTAGGAATCAGGAATGTTTCTGTGCTATTTTTCAGCATTTCAATGGCTTCGTCATCGATAAAGCATCCATGCTCAATGGTATGAAGTCCGCAACGAATGCCTAATTTAATTCCGTCAGCTCCATGAGCGTGCCCCATTACATAGGTATTTTTTAGTTTGGCAACTTCCACAGCCGCGCGGAGTTCATCCTCAGTAACTATTGTCTGGCCTGGATCCCCGCTTTCATTTAAGAAGGCACCTGTAACCATAACCTTGACAACGTCATTTCCTGCTTCCAGCTGCTTTCTTGCAGCCTTTCTGAATTCGTCTGCGCCATCTGCTACTTCGTAAAGAAGTGTGTACTCATCATTTCCTGACTCAGTTGGGGTTATCGCATGGCCCGCAGAGATAATGTCTGGTACATTGATAATACCTTTTTTTCTGGCTTTCATCAAGCCTTTTGTTACATTGTATGGGCACCCAGCATCACGGATGGTAGTATAGCCCTGTCTAAGATACTCTCTGCTAAATGCATATGTATCAAAACTTGTTTCAACAGCATCCTTGTTATCAATAACAACCAAATTAAGCTCTGATAAGTAAAGATGCGCATGTAAATCGAAAAATCCTGGCAGAAGCGTGCAACCTTCCAAATCAATGATTTCTCCCTCGAAATTATCAATCATACCAGGCTCAGCAATTTGCAATATTTTTTCGCCATCAATGACAATGTCCCCCAGATTTTTGTCATATCCTTCGGTTAACTCTGGGATTAATCTGCAATTTTTGAGCAAAATCATTTTTCTTTCTCCCTCAAATTTTATTTCTTATCCTAGTAACCAATACTAACAGCAATTACGAGGAATACCATCGCAGCAATTATCCAAATTCCCCAAAGCGGTGCTACAAACTTAATCCATTTCTTATATGGAATATGGCATATTGCAAGTGCTGCCATTGTATCGCCAGAAGCTGGTGTAATCAGGTTTGTGAAGGCATCACCCATTTGGAATGCAAGTACAGATGTTTGTCTTGAAACACCCATCATGTCGCCAAGTGGAGCCATGAAAGGCATCGTTACCGCTGCTTGGCCAGATCCAGATGGAATAACAAAGTTAAGTAAGTCTTGAACAATAAACATTCCGCAAGCGCATACCTTTGCATCAAGTCCGCGAAGCAGGTTCCCTGTATAGTAAACTAGTGTATCTAATATTCCAGCATCGGACATCATTGTGCTGATTGAATAACACATGCCGATTAAAAATCCAATCCATACCATGTCGGATGCGCCTTTAAGGAAAATGTCAATGAAGTTATTCGGCTTGATTTTGCAAAATACTCCAACTAGAAGCGACGCGATTACAAAAATAGCAGCCATTTCATCCATATAAAAGCCTAGTTTTACAACGGAAACTGCGACAACAACGAATGACAGTCCAAAAGTTATAATACTCAGCTTCTGACTTGTGGTCATCTTAGGAATATTTTCAATATCGATTGGCTCATGATGCTCATCGTCAATTTCTTTCATGTCATTTTTCTCAGGATGTTTTCTGATTCTCAATGCATAGAGGATAATGAAAATAGACGCAATAGTGCAAAGCACGAGGCAAATAATCAGTCGATATGACAATCCTGAAAACATCGGAACCTCTGCTATTGTTTGTGCAACGCCAACGGTGAAGGCATTGGTAATAGCACCAGCGTATCCAGCACCTGCTCCGCAAAATACAGATGCCATTGCCACCATTGAATTAAACCCTGAGCTTACGAAAATAACATAGAATAGTGGCAGAAGGGCAAGATATTCTTCCCATGTTCCTGCAGTAGCAGATACCAGTCCGCAAACAAAGACGGTAATCGGGATCAAGAGAATCTCTTTACCACGAAGTTTTTTTACCATGTTGGCAAGTGCTGCTTTGAGTGCTCCAGTGGACTCTACGATTTGGAAATATCCGCCGATAATTAGCAGGAAAAATATGATAGGTGCGGCAGACTGCATGCCTACAGTGAGCGACTTGAAAAAGTTAAACGGGGATACTGGAGTCCCTTCTGTAAATTCGAAGGAATCCACATCCAAAGTGTCATAACCTGTATCCGGATTTTCTACACGGTCGAATGAACCAGCAGGAATCACATAAGTCAGAGCAGCCACAATAACTAAAATGATAGCGATAATTAAAATAGGATTCATAGGCTCCTTGGCCTGTAGGGTTTCCCCTTTCTTTTCTTTTGACATAGCTTTTTCTCCTTTTGTATAATAATTGTCAACAATTGAAGAATAGCATAATTAGAAATTAAAAATAAGGACCATGTTAAAATTGATTTTGTAGTCCATTTTCAGTTTTGGACCACTTCATATGGGTGTGTGAAATTCTTATATCATTTTCGACATACTGCTCTTTTCACAGCAAAACTGCTTCAGACTCAAATTATATATGCGGTTTTGATCTCTTGTTTTCTAAAACATCGTGCAAATCCATGCCCCAATCATGCAGACAGGAACATAGACTATAAAGTGCACAATATGCGATTTCTTATTGAACCCGAATAAGTGCGGTC
>CAVIOJ010000249.1:0-2740 GCA_963644225.1 Lachnospiraceae bacterium
TTTTGTGTTCTGTCAACACTTTTTTTGAAAAAATTTTATTTTTTTTGTGAAAAAGGTCAAAGCCAAGCTTTTGGATTGGGTCTACATCTTGCCTATCTACAGACTTTCAATTGCCTCCTTTGAAAGCCCTGTGGCCGTAGTAATCTGATCAATAGTAAGACCAAGGGACTTCAGATTTGCTGCAATTTCTTGCCTCTTTTGTTCAGCTCCCGCCTGTTCGCCATCCGCAAATGCCTGCTTTTCTCGTTTCTCAGCCATAGCGCGTTGGAACCTCATCTCTTCCTCAATCGTCATGATGCGGTCCACCTCCTCATCTTTACTTGCTTCCTCAAGTCGCGAACCTAGGTAAGTCACGAATTCGTCTCCATCGTCAACTTCACCCGTGTTCACAAAATTAAAGAAGGCCTCAAGTTCCTCAGGCACAGCCGCCTTCGGACACCTCGTATTTAAGATTATTGTACTAGAACCATCACCCAATTGCAACTGTAAATTTTTATCATACATCTCAAAGCGGTACATTGGCTCGTCTTTCTCAAACGGATCAAAACAGCATACAAATATCACGTAACCTGTCTTTAGCTTATCATATGTCTCACCAACTTTGAGAGAATTACGTGCAATCGCCATATGGTAGTATCGGCTGCGTTTCGGGACTTCGTCCTCCTTTTGCAGTTGCATCTCGATGTCGTAAACTCTCTCGTCTCCCTCAAAGAGCACATCGAGTCGCACAGATTTTGAATTGATCCCCGTCAAAATTGTCTTCTCAACTTCTACAATATACTCGCGCATTGTACCTGCCTCGCCATCAGGCATCTCAGGGAAGCTTATCTTTTCGACTTTCTTTTCTGGGAAAACCATCTCAATAAATTGTTTACACGCCAGTGCATCATGCATTACTATAGCAAACATTAGCTTGCTAGCAAATTGATATTTAGCCATAATTTTTCTCCCTTCTCTAAATCCAGATTATGACAATATCATACAACATCTGCGTGGAAAAATCAAGTACTTTCTTCCAAATTGTGCCAAAATAAATTTTTCGCATTTTTAGAACAGTCTCAACACGTGACAATTTGTCACGATTTCAAGCCTCTAACCCCGCGGTCGACTGCATCGTTGGCAAATGGCTCATCGTACAGTAAACTGCACCCATTTTCGGCTTTGCGATTTTTTGGTACAATTGAAAAAGCTCCGATGCATGCTGTTCCCAGCAGTGCTCGGAGCTTTTTGCTTTTATTCTAGATTTCTGTGATCCACAAATCTACTGGGTAGATTTCAGCTCTGAAGTTAGTGTGTTTTCCTTCCATATATTTGTCTGAAACTGCATATAAGGTCTGGTTTTGTCCAAGCGGGATCCCATCCTGAGGAAGTACGATACTTATAAAATCTATAGTTGTATCATCATCGCATAATAGTTTTGCTTCCAATACACCATCCGTTGCTAGCTCCCCAGTATGATTGTTACCAAATTTATATGTATTCTTTATTTCAATTTCAATCTCAGTATAGCCTTCGTTGTTATGAACTTTCCCGAGCGCTGACAATGAGCGGAACAAGTCATCTTGATTACAATCATTGAATATAATTTTAGAGTCAAGCGTTTCTTGCAGCTTGCTTAACGAGGATTTCTGCCTCTTAAGCCAATTAACATCTTTTGTACGACTCATCGAAGCATCATAAAAAGTATTAAACATTCTATCTGCGGCCGCCTTATTTGCAGTTGTTCTTGTAAGATCATCTCGATACATGCTTGAGGCAACCATCGCACCGGCAACTGGACCTCCTAACGCACTCGCTGCTCCGCCTGCATATGCCCATGCATTGGATGATTTCGTGTCATATAAACTATATGCTGAAGTAGCCATTCTAAATGCCGTTTTACTTGCAGTTTCGAGATTTTCAATTTGAGATGTTAAATCTTTTATTGTATCCTCAACAATAGCCTTTCGCTTTTTGTCTGAGTGGAGGCGACTGTATTTTGAGTGAAAACTAAAAATGCATTTGTACTCTTCTGGAACTTTCCCCTCCTTAGGGCCAACATTATCTTTGTCTGTTAGGGTCTTTCCTTCATCGAAATACTCTTGCAGATTTTGAGTATAATTCCCGTAATCTGCAATATCTAGATTTCCAAAAATTTTCGGTAAAAGCCTTTTGGCTTTTTCATATGAGAATCTATCACTTAAATCAGTTATTCCTTCTCTGATACATTCCTTATAAAAGTTCATTGAAGGGAATGCACATACTCCATTTCTTATTGAGTCTAACCAATCTGAATGTTCTTGCTCCTCACGCATGCATTGTTCTTCATATTGGGACAAAGCGCTACGGTATGTTCTCATGTCATTCTCATATGCAGCCAACATCTCATTGTATTTTTCTTTTGAAGCTTTGCCTTTTTTCAAGCGTGAATTAACAGAAGATATGCCCTTCCAGCCTGAATAGATACCTACAATAAAAAGAAAACAAGCCTCCAAAGGTGATCCCATTCCCGACGCAGCAAGATCAAACCCTGCATAGGCGCCGAATAAACAAAGCGCCATGAAAAGGAAAATTATAATTGGAAATATCATACTAGGTTTTGATGGCATGGTTGGTTTAGTTGGTTCAACTGGCTTAGAACTTGTAAAATTGTCATTCATAAGGCTCCTCCAATAAAAGTTTCTCTTTGTGAATTTGATTATTTGTCCTGCTTCAATGCATTGACGAATTTTCTCGCAACTCGTGATACAAAGTGATATGT
>CAVIOJ010000250.1:0-2727 GCA_963644225.1 Lachnospiraceae bacterium
TCTTGCCCGGCTCGATGTTTCCGATATTCTGGCTCGTGATTGCCGTATAAAGGTCGCCTTCTACGTTCGCCTCGGCATTGGAAATCGAGGTTTTGCTCTTGTTTACATAGTTAAGAGTGATCGTCGTCTCCATTCCTTCCTGAATGTAGTCAGGAATCACCGGATCTGAAATTTCGAATCTATCCGGCTGGTAAACAGGCACTGTAATCTTGGTTTCCGCCGCTGCCTGCGTTCTCTTCTTATGGTCAAGATACTCGTACTTGAACGATACCGTAACTGTCTCCGCACTAACTTCAAGCGTCTTCTGAGCCTTCATCGGTACAGAGATTGTCTGAGATTTGCCCGCCTTGATCTTGTCAAAGTAAAATGAGTTGGTCGAGCCATTAAGCATCAAAGTAGCTCCAGGTTCAACGGTTACAACGAGGTTTTCTACTGCGATGCTTGAGCTAGTGTTCTTAAACCTGATGCCCAGTGCAAAGCTGCTACCTGCTGCAACGGATGATCCACCGTAGTCAAAGCTAGTTACGATGATGTTAGGAACTGGACTTGCCGTCTCATCCTCGTCCGTATCCGTGCCAGAAGAAACCTTGGCTGGGATCGTGATTCTGCCCTTTGTCTCAGAGGATGTTGTGTTATTTCTATCGTAATAGTCATATGCAAGTTCACAGTCAAGGTACTGGTTCGCACTCTGGATGTTCTTGAGAGCCTTTACCTGAACTGATACGGATTGAGTCTTGCCCTTTGCGATGTCGCTGAGCTGATATGCCGAGCTTCCGCCAACCACGAGAAGTGATTCTGATGGTGTGAGGTAAAGCATCGGGCTTTGCATGGTTGCCTTGCCAGCGTTAGTTACCGTGATAGTCAAAGTAATAGTCTGTCCGCTTTTGATGTCGCTAGACATATCGTTACGACTAAAGATAGCCTTCGGAGCTGGTGTTGGGTCAAGGGTAGTTGTACCAGAGTCAGATGAGGAGTTGTCTTCTACATATACTTCTGCCTCGGTGATTGTGATAGGAATTTCTTGATATGTTGAGCCACCAGAGTTAAGCATTATTTTGAGGGTCTGTCCAGTACCCTTGTATGTAATACCAGCAACTACAACTTTAAATTCCTTAATTTTACTACTTCCTGTCGGCTGCGCAATGCTACCACCACTGAAGCTGTCAGTAAGCTTGGTTACATCCAGTTCGCTTGGTACTACCTCTGAACCATCTTTCGTGTTATATTTAATGTTTAGTTCAATATCTACTTTGTTGCCTTTGGATATTGAGTTTACTACATTACCGTTTCTATAAATCGTATAGTCGGTTACAACAAACTTGCCTGATTCTATTGTTGTGTCTTCTTTTTCCGAGCTGAAGTCGTCCTTCTCATCCGCAAACGCCACCATGCTCATGCCAGTCAGCACCATCACCAATGCCAGACATATAACTAAACTTTTCTTGAAAATCTTTTTCATTTTGTCCCCCTATTCTAATTTTCTCTTGATTGCTCGGTCATCACATCGCTTACGATTTGACCATCGATAAGTGTTACAATCCTGTCGGCGTAGGTCGTCATCTCTGGGTCGTGCGAAACTAGCACAATCGTCTGGTGGAAAGTCCTTGCGAACTTCCTAATCATCTCCATGACTTCCTTCGTCGTTTTGGTATCCAAGTTTCCTGTCGGCTCATCCGCAAATACAATTTGCGGACGAGTGATGAACGCCCGCGCTATACCTGCACGTTGCTGCTGACCACCAGACATCTGCCCTGGGAAGTGCTTTGCCCTGTCCTTTAGCCCTACTCGATAGAGCATTTTCATTGCCTCAAGTTCCCTAACTTCCTTTGGGATGCCTCGGAACATGAGCGGCATTGCTACATTTTCAACCGCCGTCAATTCCTTGAGCAAGTTGTAGGACTGGAACACGAAGCCAATGTTCTTTTGTCTAAAGACCGTCAGCTGATTCTCGTTCATCCTTGAAATGGATTTTCCGTTGATAAAAACCTCTCCCCTGGTTGGTTTTTCTAGACCTGCTAGCTGATTCAAAAACGTACTCTTGCCCGAGCCCGATGTGCCGAATATACAGCAAATCTCGCCACGATTTATGGTCAAGTTGATGTTTTTGAGCGCAATGACGTGCTCTTCGCCCATCACATAGACCTTGCTGAGGTTTCTGACGATGATAGCAGGTTTCTTTTCGGAATCCCTTTTCTCCATAAACTACCCCTTTCCATATTAAGTTTTTAGTCACAAAAAATTTGTTCACTATCCATTGTATTGTATATCAAATCAGTATCATATGCAACGGATTTTAGGCTGATTTATAAAATTTTTCAGACTGGATTAACAAGAATTTTTAACGCAATTTTTGACAAGTTTCTTGACACATTTTTAGGGCTCTATGTTCGAAAAAGCTCGAAAATTCGCGGGTTTTGGGGCTGTAAAAATATAGAAAATACGATAGGAGTACGATTTATTACATTTGGAGTACGATTTTTGGACTTTTTTGAAAAAAGCCTTTTATTTTCGAATCGGAAGATGTATCATTTGCCTACACTTTTGGTCGACCTGATTTAATCAAAAAGGAGGTACAGAAAATGGCGCAAAGATGTAATTGCTCACTGTGCGGAAACACCTATAATACATACGCCTTCCATGGTGGATATGTATGCGAAAGCTGCATCGACTACATTAGGTCGAATGAATAAGTGTAAATAGACAGGTCCATATTTAAACCATTTTATA
>CAVIOJ010000251.1:0-2726 GCA_963644225.1 Lachnospiraceae bacterium
ACGCAGAGAACGAATCGAGGCAGCCTGCCATATGCTGAAATATTCCAATTACAGCGTTCAGCAAATTTCAGATTATTATCGCTTTCAGAACCAGAGTCGTTTTGCAAGAGTATTTCGCGAACAGACCGGCCTGACCCCCAGCCAATATCGCCGGCAAAATAAGCCCAACAGTTTTCTATAAAAAAAGTTCGTAGACGCGAGTCATTACAACTACGTCTACGAACTATCTTTTCTATCACATCAAAATTCAATTAATAATTAACTATGCTTCTGTCAGGAAAAATGCAATATTGCCAGGTGCTAACTGATATGCACCACTTCTGACTTCTGGCTCTAATTCAGGAAGAGTATTATCCTCACCAAGAACTAAATCCTTGCCATTTAATGTCATAATTGATGCTCTCATCTTATTATCCTTGCCTGCCAAAACATAACACTGTGTATTTTCTGGCAGCATAATCTGTGTAGATTTTTCCAAATCATTATTGATTACAACATAAGCAACACCATCACGACCATCTTTTCTGCTATGTGCATATACATGTGCCCCTAAGCGAATCTCTTCCTCAGCATCATAAACTGTTGTTCCCATAAGCTTATTCCACAATAGCACACCAAAATAATTTGGTCTTGGTTCAAAATCACCATGATGCAGATAGCCATAATCACTGCTACACAGTGTATTGTGGAAAATGACACCATCGGTCAATGTTGCGAAATGTCCATGCTCATTAATATTTCGAATAACATCCAGATAGGTAGATGCCCATGTATCTCCACCGCCACCGGCATCTCCTGCTTCAGTCACCCACATTTCTCCATTTGGACAATATTTATCGCGGTATTTCATATTGGCTCTTGCTGCCCCAGAAATAACTCCGAGATACTTTTCTGACGTTGCATCTTCTGGTGACCAATGTGACTCCGGTGACAGCATCTGCAATCTCTCTGAGCATCCGTTGTAGCAATGATAACTATAGATATCAATTGGCTCACAAGTTCCATCCATCAATTCATCGCAAGAACAATTGTTTCCCATCAATTGTTCTATGCCTCCACTTGTTGTCTCTTCATCATCTTTGACGCCATCCGTATTGCATGGTCCTACTAATTTACATGATGGGTAATTTTCTCTGACCCATTTAAAGAACAAGTCCTGATCTCTTCTGTAATCTGCTGCAGTATATCCTGCTGGAAAACCTGTAACATCTATCATATTTGGTTCATTAACAAATTCTGCTGCTTCTACAGGAACACCATATTCCTCACTCAGCGCAAAGATTTTTTCTGCCTCTGAAGGATTCCATGGTTCAGCAGCACTATGTAAACCATCACAGTTTGCCATAGATATCAATAATTTTCCATTTACGGCTTTTACAAAGTCAAGGACACCTATCCACTGCTCTCGTGTCAATACATTTTGATATCCCTTTGGTGGTTGTCCATTCATTTTTCCATCAAAATCATAATAGGTCTTTGTTGCCCAGGATCCCGACACACGTACCCAGCATGAGCCCAACGATTTTGCCAAAAATCTTACTTTCTCACCTGATAAGTCAACTGGTGGATACACTTGCATCAATTGTCCTAACGCATTTAATATATCACCAGAATCACCGTCTACTACAAAAGGCTGCGTTCCTTCTATCTGCTCCGGTGTATATTCTTTCCAGAAAGAACCACCTGTCACTTCTGCAAATTCAACATTATAACTCACCAAACGTGGATTAATATCTCGAAGTTTCTTTAAATTTCCCGTTTTTAATGTAACCATTTTTACTTTTCACCTCTCATCTCCGCCAATTTTTTATTATTCTCTGCTGCCTGTTTTTTATTTAATGGCAAAAGCACCATAAAGAACAATGCAAAAGCAAAGCATGCCAACGGAATGATAATTGCAAGGTTAAATATATTTCCACGGACAGCATCCGTCTGAACTACTGCAAGTTCATCATATCCAATTGCTGCCAAACTCCATCCACTAATACCAGAACAGAAGGCTGCTGATATTTTTCTCATAAAACTACCTAAGCCATAGATTGTTCCACCTGCATTATCTCCCGTTTTCAGATAATGAGCGTCAATACAATCATTTATAAGTGCGTAACTAACCATTGAAACCATACCCAAACCAAGGAATGCAATGAATACTCCGAGGAAGTAAATTCCTACTCCCTTTGATTTTACTATAAACATAATCAAATAAGCGATTACAGACATGCTAAGACCAATCACTGAAATCTCTTTCTTACCGATTCGCTTGCTAAAGATAGTTGTAATCGGAGCTGCCAAAAGCATACCCACTAGCATTACAAGACTTGCCATACCTGATAAACTGGTATTCTGAAAATAATCCAGGAACAGATACTGGTTCATTGTTGTAAATACGGTTGTTGACGCATATACAAATATTGAACATATAAGATTCATTGAAATAGTCTTATCTTTTAAGCAATCTAAAATTGCTCTCATATTTCCTTTTTTCTCTGTACCATCCGTCTTATTATCCACATGCACTCTTTCAACAGAGCCAAAGTAACAGATAGCAAGAGATATAAGAGCCACAACTCCAAGTCCAACTGCTACACAAAAGAATCTAAAACCATCAGCAATATTATTTCCGTCTGCATCCTTTGTATAAATCACAACTGGGACAATTACACCAATAACCGTTCCACCAAGCGTAGAGCCAATGCTTCTCCATGTAGATATAGATGAACGATGGG
>CAVIOJ010000252.1:0-2670 GCA_963644225.1 Lachnospiraceae bacterium
CCATAAACCAATTACCTGATTTATTGGAAAAATGCTTTTGACATACGTCAACAACGCTCTTTTTTCCTGTAAATATCAGCTTTCCGTTTACAGCAATTACCTTTAAGACACAATCATCAACTTCTTCAAACCGTCTCCTGCCATTGAGTTTTTCGTATTCTGTAAAATGATTTTTATCATCCTTTATATCCGAAACCTGACAGCAATAGTCAATTGCTAACTGCTGATATAATTTTTCTTTTATATAATCCATATCTCCATCACCTCACACTACGATAAACTAATCATCCACTTGCGCCTCTTAAAAATAGCAAGCGATACAACCAGCCTAAATATTTCTTCGGTGGTAAGCAATGTATACACACCCACAATTCCCCACTTAAATACATACGCTGCAAGCAGACATAGTGGGATTCCTATGCACCATGTGCCAATAATATCAATCACCATGATAATTTTGGTATTGCCGCCGCTTCTTATAATCCCACCACCAAGTATCATATTTTCAACCTTGACCGGTGCATACAGGGCAAATACAATAAGCAGTATCTTTCCAAGTGCTTTTACGCTGTCATCCACACGATACAATCCAGTATAGACTCCTGCTAGTATAATAAGTAATGCAGATACCACAACTGCACCAGCTAGACCTGCATACATAATCTTCTTTGACTCTATGTAAGCCTCATCGTATTCTTTTCTGCCAAGCCTTTTGCCAACCATTACACCAGCAGCCGCCGACAATCCACTAAGTGCTCCTACAATAAGCCCTTGTATCGGACAGGTAAGTGTATAGGCTGCAAGGCTTGATGTGCCTAGATGACCATAAACGGCAGACTCCACATTTTGTCCGAGGCTCCACAAAAATTCACTGACCAGAATCGGCATAATCATGATCAGATAATCCTTGATAGTAATTTTACTGAAATGCAATGTCCATACCGGTTTATCTCCATCTTTTCTGATGCATAAGACAAATCCAACAGCAACAAATACAAGGTTAAACAACTGCGAAATAAGTGTTGCAATCGCAGCCCCTTTTATTTCCAGATGCGGGAGTCCGAATTTTCCAAATATCAGCAGATAGTTCAGTCCTGTGTTTACAGCGACTGCTCCAAAGCTTGCTAAAAAAGGTATAGTTGCATGCTCCCTGCAACGCAGCCATGAGGATAAAATATTACTGACTGCCATTGGAATATATGAAAACGCTACAATTCTAAAATAAATTGCACCTGTGTTTATAATCCCCATATCCCCTGTATACAGATTCAGAATTTTAGATGGAAAAACACCTGCTGCAAACAAAAACAACGCAGATATTACAATTCCACATATAAGGCTCACATCAAAACTGCACCATGCCTCCTTTGTATCTTCTGCTCCAATAAACTGAGCGATCAGTATCCCCGCAACCGTGCTTACTGCACCAATCACCACCGAAAAAATCAGCGAAAAGTTTCCACATAGTCCTACTGCCGATATATTCGTTTCTCCTAACTGTCCTATCATAATCTGGTCAACAATTGAAAAAGATGCCTGTAGCATGCTTTGCAATGTGACAGGAATTGCAATTTTACACAATGATTTCATAAACTTTGACATTATAATTTCCTCGTACTTTCTCTTTTTATTAAATCAACTGGTAACACGATTTCTGTCTCACATTCTACTCCATTGCGCATTGCTTCCAGACATTCAATTGCGGTTTTTGCTCTCAAGGCTGCCTCTTGATGAATCGTTGTGAGTGAAGGATTGCTTTCCCTGCTTGCCATGTTATCATCAAAGCCGATGATCTGGATATCCTCTGGAATCCGAATATTCTTTCCTTGTAAAAACTTCATAAACTCAATTGCATAAAAATCTGAAACTGCAAAGACAGCGGTAACATTGCTCTTTAACAGTTGCATATACTTTTCATCATAAAAACTCATTCTTTCCTTTTCTGTCTTGGGTATCTCCCATCTTAACGTTTCTCCTGGTTCAAACGCTTTGCAAAATCCCTCGATGCGTTCTTTGTCCATACAAATGAAATTATCTGCTATACATAATGCTTTTTCATGTCCTAGTTCCTTTAAATATTTCCCAGCCTGATAACCGCCATCATAATGATTTATGACCAGATTTACTACCTTGGAGCATTTTTCAAAATAGCCATCATACACAACAAACGATATTCTCATCTGATTTCTGAGCTTCTCATAATCGACTTCGCAAAATCCCATCAGAATCAGACCATCCATATTCCACATGGACGCAAAAACTGGAATCTCACTGATGTCAGATGTCGTTTTTATCATCAGAAAATATCCTTTTTCATTAACCTCGTGGGAAAGAGCATTGAGTGATGACATCACAAATCCATCCTCTAAAACCCTGCCCTCATACTTCACATGGTCATTCACCACCACACCGATGATTCTTGAATTATTTCTCGCAAGCAAAATCCCCGCCATATTCGGGATATATCCTGACCGTTCAAGTTCCAGCTGGACACGTTTTACCGTCTCATCTGAAATCTTTTCTGTTTTACCATGAATTACTTTTGAGACAGTTGCAGTACTAAGACCCAATGCATCTGCAACATCCACAATCCGAACTCTGTTCTGTGCCATTTCAATTCCTTCTTCCCCCTAAAATTCGATTAATCATAAATAAGGAGTAAAATAACTT
>CAVIOJ010000253.1:0-2658 GCA_963644225.1 Lachnospiraceae bacterium
GTCCCGAACTGTTCATGAGGGCGATAAGCTAGATAAGGTAGATATTGGCGATTATGTCCCTGTTACGATTGAGGGCATGAGCTATTGGGTGAATAAAAAGTATATCAAATGATCTAAACAGATCCTGTCATGCTTAGTTTTTAGAAACAGAATACGTAAACCGACAGGCTTTTTAAATAGCACATTCGGGCGAATGCCTGAGTGTGTTTTTTTTTACGCGAGGTTAAAAATGGGTAAAAAAATAGGGGTAACTAGATTTCTCTAGCTACCCCTATGCTGTAATATCACTATCGGTACTGCCCCGATACTGGTCAACTTTGAATGATAACATTTGCTAAATTCCTGCACCTATATATTGTGGCTTTAAATTTGGTTCGAACACAATATGTAGTGGTTACAAAGGTCTGCAAAACCTTCATTCCCCGGTCCGAATCCGGGTGGCACCTCGCGTTTTAGGGCAATCTGCTGCAAACAGGTTGCTCTTTTTCTTACCACTCAGCCAATGACCTTTCGCATTGCTTCAAGTTCATTTCCGTACAAATGGATGTAAATGTTGTAGGTTATCGTCACATCTGCGTGTCCAAGCAATTTTGACAAAATCTTAACATCGCATCCTCTGTGGTAACAATTCGTTGCGAATGTATGCCGTAGCGCATGTGCGCTCTTGTACTTTACACCGGCTTTCTCACAAGCCATCTTCAAATAATACTTGACAGTAAAGTACGACATTGGGATGGAATCATCGTTTGTGCTGGGGAAGATGTATCCAGATAAGTTATCCGATTTGTCCGCCAATTTCTCCAACACATCCATCGCCCTCTTGCTTAACGGTATCGTCCGATTGCTCGTTTTGCTCTTTGCGCTCTGCTGCACAAAAGTATCACCACGGTGCGATGAAAGCCTAACCAATGTCTTGTTGATACGCACGGCTTTCTCGTCCCATAAGATGTCGTCCCATGTCAAGCATTGCGCTTCTCCGCAGCGCAGCCCAGCCTCAAGCATCAGAATGATCGCACCGTAGGGTAGGAATTCCAACCCTTCCAAGACTTTTAACAGACGCTTCTGCTCGATAGACGAGTACACTTCTACTTTCTTTGCGGGTTTTGCAACCTTTTCCTCGATCGGCAATTTAATCGTCAGATACATTGGACTCTTAATTGCGCCTTGAGCGAACTCATATTTGAGGAATGCAGTCAGCAGCGTGAACTGCTTCTTGATCGTAGACAGCGCATAACCGTCTTTTACCAGAGCGTTGACATAATCCTGAATATCCTCAGAGCGCAGCTCAAACAACCGAATCTGTGAGATGGGGTAGTTGAGCATAGCTCGATAAGAAATTTCAAGCCTGTCAAAAGTAGCGGGTTTTACCGTATTCCGCTTAAACGTTTCCATCCAATCGAGAACCAAGTCCGAGATGATGTTCATTTCTGTACCTCCATTCGTAGAGGCGCAGGAATTTAGCATCTCCATTTTAACACGTTTCAAAAGGAAAATCAACTCCTATAAATAGAAATAGCCGCCTAACGCGTGATGCGTCAGACGGCTTTGTTTTCACTTGTTGTCGTCGGTAAGTCGGGCAATGTCAGCTTCAAGAACGCGAACCCTCTGTTCAAGACGCTGAATCATCACTTTAAGATTGTTGATGTCGGCTCGTACATATAAATCGTTCGAATTGTCAACGGTATAAATTTCCATAAGAACCTCCGTTTTGTCACAAATATTATATAATTTTCGAGACAAAATTACTGAAATAGTGTGCATCCTTCTTCTTTAAATTGCTCTACCTTATCCATAATTGCTTGAGCGTCACAGTCCATGACATCGCACAAGCACGGGATACAGTAGAACTTGGTAATGTCCCTGCCGAGCAGCTTGCGGTTGATACCGACAATGTCTTTTTCGTGGAACATCAAGCTCTTACCATCCACGTCGATTGATGTTGTAAGAATGAGCTTACCGCAGTCCGCACATTGATTATGATTCGCCACGTATTCTATTTCCTCCCAAAGAACGTTTTTGCTCCAAACCCACGACCGAGCGTGTTGTCGCGTGTAATATCTAGAGACATAGTTTATGTATTTGTCCGTGATCTCCTGACCGAAATCCTTGATCATCATAGCCTTAGTGATTTCATCGATAGACTGAATAGCAGCTTTGATTTGTTTATAGCTAGATTTGAGCAGTGGATACAGAATTTCCTCGTAATCCTTTTCGTGTTTGTATTCACCAATGACATCAAAAAGCTCATGACTAACGCAGTCTAAGCAGCCGAAACGAACATTTTGTTCGAGCCATTGCCTAACGCATGTACATGTCCAAAGAAATGATTTGTTCTCGTCTGTAACCTTAAACATACGACGCAGCATATCTATGGTCTTGGATTGGATATCACTTTGTTTTATGATATAGACTTCTTTGTCTCGTCTGGTTATGCGCTCATTCATCTTTTTAGCGATGAAATGTACCAGATGCCTATCTTCCAGAGTTTCGGTTAAAAGGATAATCTGAATCTTGTGCTTGCCATCGACCAAATCACTCATAGCGTATCCAAGAAGATAAGCGTATAGACCACAGTCATAATATCCATACGGCGGTTTAGACAGTTCTTCTTTAAAATCCTGTACGGAAAATCTCGTGCTCTCCCAAAGTAGCTTATGC
>CAVIOJ010000254.1:0-2615 GCA_963644225.1 Lachnospiraceae bacterium
TAAAACCTTCAACAATTATTTTGTAAGTTCTTTGATGACAGCTGCAATTTCGTCTGAAGACAAAGCTTTACCATCAAAAGTAAGACTCTCGAGCTTGGAGACATCTGTGCCGTCAATTACATAAGATATCGATTTGTACGACACGGCGTCCTTGGAGGAAACATCAAGTAGCTCTCCATCAACTGCCTTCACGCTGAGTTTAAGGTCTGTAATAGTGTACTTGAATTTTGTAGTTGAACCCTCTACCGCTTCCTTTGTCCTCTTGGCGTTGCAAACCAAATAGCCGGTCTTCTCGTCGCCACTATCAGTCCAGGTTGTACCACTGTCTTCACTGGTCTGGTTCTTATACTTGAATTCAAGATTTATCCCGTCAGCCACTACCGTCTGATACGCATAAGTAAGCTCTCCGTTGACAGAGACATCTGTACCATAGTTTGTGATTTTACTTATCCCGATTCTCTTTGTCTTAGCTTTATTCGTAAACAAACCACGTAGCTTTTCGCCAGACGACGTTTGCATAATAGGATCAGCATAATATGTACCCCAATAAGTATTCATTGGATAGGATCCACTAGATACCTCATTCGAGCTCTCTGTATATCCAAATACCTCATTAGCAAAATCATTCAAAACAAAGTCTGCCACCTTATAGGCCTCAATGAAGTAATCTGCATTAGTGGACTCAGGCGTCTTCTCCGGTTCCTTACACCCAACAAACAACGAAACAGCAACAAGTGCTATTAACAGAACAATAATGTTTTTCTTCATAATTTATCTCCTCAAATTCATTTATGAATCTATTAAAAGGATAGACCTTGAACCGTTTTTTTTGCAAGCACTTTTTAATTCGTTATATTACAATAAGTTATATAATAATCTATACAAATCCCTGTTATTGAATACAATAACAAGTGCTGTCTTCCAAGAGCCAAACCATAACCAAATATGTTGTAATAAACCAAGAAGAAAGTCCCCTTAGAGCTAATTCAAGAAATTTCTAAATCGTTACATTGTAATAATCTAGGTTGGTAAACTCTTCTCTTATCATCTGTGCAAACTGTCTCATTCCGCCTTCTCCTACTACCGGAGCTTCCTGATAGATATTAATCGATACTTGCGTTGCTCCCTGATAGGAGGCAGACGAAAAACCACCCGGAGATGACGGCATATCCCTAGAACTAAAAGGATGAGTGATGTTGTAAACCGCAGTGCCGATACATTCTCCAAAATAGCTAATCCATTTTCCAAGCCAGGAAAGAAGATCTGCCACATACTGAATCGGAGAAATTACTACTGTTAGGGCTTTTCCAACTAGGGCAATCACTGGTGTTAAAGCATCAAATACTAAGGCTACAAGCTCAATGATTGGACTTAATAGCTGAAAGGCCGGAACTACCACTGTCATCAGCATATCACCTAAAATCTGCATGATTGGATAAATACTGTCAAAGATAGGAAGAAAAACCTGAGCTAACATCTCACCGGTTAAGGTCAGTGCATCATTTAAAGGTGCAAGCACAGTTTCTATCATTGGACTCATAACAGAAACAAAGCCTTCTGCTACCTGAACAAGTAGTTCCATCCACCATACACCGGAAGATACTGCATCAATGACAGGCATGATAGAGTCAAGTAAAGAACTGGGGTCGGACAATTTCGCATGCAGAAAAATCATAAGAACCAAAGCGCTCGTGAGCATTTTTGCTCTTCATCCGGAAAGAGGTCATAGTTATCGCTGTCTATCTGCATCATGTGCTGAAAGTCGGGGGTTGGAGTAAAGGGGGAAGAGTCTACTTCGTTCTCCTCTTGGTTCATGGTCTTTGCTTCTTCAATCTCTTCCTCTGTAGCTCCGTGAGCACGCAAGTATGCGGAGACGTAGTCTTCTTTACCAAACCCGTTCCAGCGAGGTACGGAAGAGACAAAACCCTTCAGAACAGAGGATTTATAAATCTCGAGCTGAGGTAAGCCCTGGTTCCACCCGCCCTTATTGGCCTCCTTGATTTTGTTAGCGAGGATATAGTCATCTCTTGAGACAATACCAGGATGCTGATCTTTCGCATAATACAGGGGAAGGTTCTGTCTGTTAATCTTCACCTTGTGGTCCAGATAGTTTGGAGTATATGTTTTCTGTGCGATTACATCTCCGCAGCGCTTCTCGTTATCAAGAACACGGAGGACAGACTTACTGTCCCAGTTGATTTGACCGCCTATGACTTTACCGTCTTTTCGGACATGTGTGTGCTTTTTACGTCCGAGAGCGTTGAGAGTTTGAGCAATCTCCTCCGGATCGTGCTGTGCAAGGTACATCTGGTAGATGAGTTTAACCGTTTCGCTTAAGTATACATTTGTTGACTTAAACATTTTGAGCCAGACTTTAAGAAGACAAATATCTACATTCTCTGCCAATTTTGTTTGACATTGGGCATTAAAAATCCACTAGGTCAACAAAAATATACTATAGCCTTTTTGAAAGCAAGACTCCCCATGACAGGGGAGCCGCTGTTTTGTCTGTTATCCTGAAATCAGTCTGCGCTTACGTATCTGATTGGGCGCACATAAAGCCGGAAGTCACGATCGCTGTCTTCAAATTTGTCATTCTTGATTGAGAGTCTCCA
>CAVIOJ010000255.1:0-2560 GCA_963644225.1 Lachnospiraceae bacterium
CATAATCATCAATGCGTGATTATTCAATAACATTTGTATGAAGGCAAATCTTCGAATTGTAGAAAAATTCGTTGGTTTGCCTTTTTTATTGCATCAAAGTGTGATTATTTCTTGACATTTAAGATGTTTGAATAGCAAAATCGACATAGTTTTATTTCAAGTGACCTAATAAGTTTCTTTTGAATTTTACGTACGTTTTTAGATCGGGAGGGAAAAGGTGAATATAGCTATTTTGCTGGCAGGTGGAATAGGAAAACGGTTAGGCGCAGGCAAACCAAAACAGTTTGTCGAACTACTAGGTAAGCCGATGATTTTGTATGCTATGGAGATTTATGAAAAATCTCCTTCCATTGATGCATTGGAAATTGTCTGTGTTCCTGCGTATAAAGATTATGTCTGGCAGTTAGCCAGGGACAATAATATTTCAAAGCTTAAGTGGGTATGTGACGGCGGGGCCTCCTGTCAGGAGTCTACAAGAAACGGGATATTCAACCTTGAAGGAGAATGTTCTTCTGATGACATGCTGACCATTAACATGAGCTCAAGTCTTTTTGTAAGTGAAGAGATTCTTGAGGATTCTTTTAGAGTTGCTAAAGAACATGGTAGTGCTTTTGCGTGTATGCCATGTGTATACAATAATGCTGAAACGGAAGATGGCATTTCTTCACGAAAGATAAATCTGAAGGAAAAGAACAGGACTCTTAATATGCCTTGGACCGCCTCTTTTGAAAAACTTGATGCCATGTATCATAAAGCATATGAAGAGGGGGTAGAAACCGGAGAGACAGCCTATATGCCGACCCTTTTCCTTGCTTTAGGAGAGCCGCTCTATTTTTCAAAGGATGATGGGTTGAACAAAATACATATTCAGCGCCCTGCTGATATTGAAATTGCTGAAGCTGTGCTTGAGTACAGACAGAACCATAAAAAGGGGGATTCAAAATGAAGTTTTTGATGGGAGTAGACGAAGGGACAACAGGATGCAAGGCGATTCTTTTTGACCAAGAAGGTCATCAGATAGCGGCGACAGGAAAAGAATATGCATCATACTATCCTTATCCAGGTTGGGTTGAGCAGGATATTGAGGATATTAAAGCTGCTATATTTGAATGTATCAAGGATACAATCAAGAAGTCTGGAGTGAATACTTCAGATATCGTTGGTATTAGCCATTCAAATCAAGGGATTACGATGGTTCTTCTTGATGAGAATGAAAAGCCGGTGTTCCCTCATACTATAGGATGGCAGGATCTTCGTTATGTCGAGATGCTTCCGGAACTGAAGAAAGAAGTAGATCTTGATAAGTATTGGAAGATAACAGGAATGCAGTATGGTACTTACAATATCCCTGTATTGAGATGGCTACAGAAACATGAACCGGATAACTGGAAGAGGGTAAAGCGTATCTGTTCTCATCAGGATTATTTCCTTCGCCAGTATGGGGCAGAGGGATATTATATTGATGAAGGTTGTACCAACTTCTTATCCATGGCACGCATGAGCGATAATGAATGGGACGAAAGTCTTATGTCGTTATTTAATGTTACAAGAGATATGCTACCGACTGTTTGCCATGTTCCTGGAACTGTTGTAGGTCATGTAACGGATGAAGTTTCAAGAGAAACAGGACTTCCAACGTCGTGTAAAGTTTGCTTGGGAAATCTCGATACAAACTGTTGTGCAATAGGTGGCGGTGCAGCTGAAGTAGGAACACAGCTTCTCATCATGGGTACAGCAGGAGTTTCTATTTTTGTTACCGACAAAGACAAGCTTGATCCTAATGGGAGAATTACTGTCCGTACAAATCCAGGATTTGGTAACTGGCAGAATTATATAATGACCAATACAGGTGCTTCAGCATTTCGCTGGTTCCGTGATGCATTGGCTTCAATGGAGGTTGCCACATCCAAGCTTATGGGTGTTGACCCTTATGATATCATTACGAAGACGGCTTCTCATTCTGGACCCGGTGCAAATGGTGTGACAGCATTGACTTGTATTCAGGGATCGCACACTAGAGTGAAAAATGAAAAGGCTCGTGGAGGTTTTTTTGGTATTACTCTTGGAACAACCAAGGCAGATATGGCAGAGGCAATCCTTGAGGGAATCTGCTTCGAAATGAAAGATATCATGGCAATGAACCAGGAATTGTCCGGCGAGGTAAAACATGTGCGTCTTTGTGGAGGAGTAGCTAAGAGTCCATTATGGTGCCAGATGTTTGCGGATATTTTAGAAAAGCCAGTCGAACTTACAGAAGTTTCAGAACTTGGGACTCTTGGTGCGGCAATGTGTGCGGGTATTGGTGCTGGACTTTTTAGCGATTGTTATGACGCTGTAAAAAAGTGTGTAAAGGTTACTAAAGTGTATAACCCTGATGAGAAGAAGATTGAGGCATATAGAGAAGCTTTCAAAGTTTGGGAAAGATGCTACAACATAAGTAACAAAGAGATTTATGTCTGATTTAATGCGTTTTTTTGTCCTGGATGTGAATATACTCAGCCAGGTGATGTCCCTGTAACCTATGCAGATACGTCAGCCTTGGAGAGGGACTTTGGCTTCA
>CAVIOJ010000256.1:0-2525 GCA_963644225.1 Lachnospiraceae bacterium
CTTGTATTCTAGTGGCTCAATAAGAGGCATTCGTTTGTATAATTTCAATCCATATGTATAGAAAATATAATCAAATTCGTCATGATTTATTTTCATACGTTCGCCCAAGACGGCAAATTTTTTCAAGAAAGTGGAATAATCGTATTTTTCTCTGGTCACCGCAAGTAGGTTTTGAATCAACCCTCCGGCGGCATCTCCTCTTCTCTTTGAAAATGATTCTAAATCCATTCGCATCTGTCTTGCAGCATCTTCCCATTCTTTGCGAATAGCTTCTAATTCGTCTTTCGAGATGTCTCTGCCTCCGGTAGCGTCTTTTTCAGAATTACTTTCACCTGCTGATTCACTTTCAGATCTATTTCTAGATTTTGTATTGCCATTATTTGAATCCGATTCTTCTCCACTATTGTTAGAATCATTAAATTGTTCTTCCCATTTAAGTGGTGAATACCACGCATCATGGATGTCAGAAGAAAACAATTTCTGCAGCTTTCGAATTTCCTCTTCAGACGGTATTTCTTTCAAAAAGTATCTATATAACATATCCGCAGTCATATATTTCACTTTTTTTCCAAGCTTCTCTATCTCTTTTTTCTGTTTCTCTGCATTCCCAGTCTGCAAAACATCAAGGTCAATATCATTTATTGTATATTCAACAGCTATATCACAAGCAAGACTCCAATACTCCTGATTCACAAGCGTGCTAACCCAAAAATGCTGATATATACAATGTAAAACCATATGGAGGAATTGTCTTGTAAGTTGCTTTTTCCCTTTTGAAAAATTTTTCAGAACAGCAATCGGATCATAAAAAATAGTTCTCCCATCAACTGCCACCCCGTTAATACCAGGAACACATTGACACTTCAGCATACTTATTGCTTTATCCATGAAACGCAAATTAATTACTAATGTGTTTCTGGAAAGATTTAACACATCCATTGCCAAAGCTTCTATTTTTTCATTTTTATCCGGCAAGTATATCCCTCCCTACTCATCCGTCCCAATAAGCTGGCTAATGCTTTCCATCAGACTCATCCACATCATCCTCGGCCTCTGGATAATCCTCGTCAAAACCAACGTCAGAATCTACCAGCATTTTAAATATTGCCGTTTTTTGTGCGAGTTCAGGATCATCAATAACTTCCAGGGCTTTTTCATACCATTCCACTGCTTTTTTCATGTTTCCTGTAGTTCCATTTGCGAACTGATAGCATCTTCCAAGGTCACGCATAGCAAGCCCATACCCATTTTCAGCAGCTTCCTTTATCATTTCAAAGGCCTTATGTGTATCCTTTTCGATGTTCTCGCCACTCATATATTCACATGCAAGGTTATGCATACAAGCATCGCTTCCGGCATCTGATCCTTTCTGATACAGCTCGATCGCTTTTTTAATATTTTTCTTAACGCCGCGGCCATGATGATAAGCAAGTGCCAGTGTCCAGAATCCATCTGCATTACCTTGTTCAACAGATTTCTCGGCCCACTTAACACTATCATCATAATCCTGTCCTTCACCGGCCTGATCCAAAGAGCGACCAAGTTTCATTAATCCGGCAGCCAGATCCGCCTGAGCCTGGGCATCTCCTTCTTCTGCTTTGACAGAAGCAACAGCAAGCTTTCTATACTCTTCTGCACATACGGTAGCGTCATCATCGCCGGCTTCAGATGCTTTTTCCATCCATTCAGCTGCCTTAGCAAAATCTCTCTTGGTTCCATAGCCCTTAGCCGTAAACAGGCCAACATTAAACATAGCCTGATCACTTCCATTTTCAGCAGCTTTTACAAACCAGTAATATGCTTTTTCCGGATCCTCATCTACACCATCACCATTTAAGTATGCCATTGCCAACTGTTCCGCGGCATCTGGATCTCCTGCTTCGGCAACTTCTTCTAGTTCCTCATTAGACATATCACCCATCAAAAGTTGAGCCATAAACTCATCGCTATATGGACGTACCATACTTGGTGCGCCAAATAAAGTTGTACACAGCAACTCTGGTCTATGCTTTCCCTCAACAACCTTTGCCAGAATCTTACCAGAGCTATCTACTGTAAAAAGTACACCCTGCACTTCTTCATCAAGTTCAGCATATTCTTCCAGCAATCCTTCCTTCTGCAAATATTTGTTAATTCCGACTGCTACGTTATATGCAATTTTTACGGTCTCTTCATCTCCGCTATCTACCGTAACTTCTCCATTTGTAGCTATTCCATGAAGTGCCATATTGCTATTGGTGTGCAGTTCGTCACGCACATACATCTTTATATCTGCATTATTACCATCAAATAAAATCTCGGCAGTAAGCGGAGCCTGATCTATGAATTCCACAGTTATATTCTTTTTCTGTTCTACCACTTCTGCTTCAAATTCGACCAAAGCCTCCAATGCGTCACCATCAATAAATGAAATAATCATTCAAACCTCCCCATTCCTTCATCGTCATCAATTTAATATTGTTGCGTTTTCAAATCCACACGATTGATACTGATTTCTGTCTCGCCCCTCCTTGCTGCATATAGAC
>CAVIOJ010000257.1:0-2524 GCA_963644225.1 Lachnospiraceae bacterium
CCCTATGTGGTTGTGGTTGAAGGGCAGAAAATGCTTAAAATACAAGCAATTTCGGAACTTTATGGGATAGAGGTTGAACAACCCATTCAACCAGGTTGTCAACCTGAAAGCGAAAAGTTGTCAACCCCGTTCAACCCAGTTGAACAACCTATTCAACCCCCTGTAGATGAAAAATCATCGGATGAAGTAGCTTTTTTAAGAGAACAGATCAGACATCAGGGTGCGATGATCGAATCTTTGAACATGGAGCTTGAGAAAGAGCGTGAGCACAACCGTGAAAAGGATCGGCAGCTTCTTGATACTCTCGCAAAACTTGCTGAAACGCAAGCTACTTTGGCTGCAGGACAGAACGCAGAAAAACAGAAAGCTCTTGCAGAAACGCTGATTGAAGGACAGCGGATGATGGAAGAAGAATGCAAAGAAACTCCGGAAACGATAGAAAGAGATTTTGAAGAAGAATTTCGTGATGAACCTCATAAGCATGGTTTACTTCAAAGAATATGGGCGGCAATTACGAACAAGTAGGAACCGAATGGCGCACTTCTATACGGGGACGTATGTGCGAAAAAGGACAGCACCGGCATACAAGTACCGGTGCTGTTTTGCGTCATGATATTCCGATCAAGAGATTGATATCTCTTGCGCTGCAGAGCAGCTATCTTGTTTGAAAATTAAGATGTCGAAGAGTTTTCTCCAAACACATATAGATAATAGTCTTCCAGTGTGGGAGCAACCGATTTAGAACGGTCTGTTGGCTGCTCATCGGCAAGTACACGCAACAGAACCCCGCCGGTATTCTCATCACGTGCAATGTTGGTGACACGGAACTTGTCCTGCATTAGCTGGACGTCTGACTCGGAGCAAGGGATGTTCCAGACATTTCTTTCGATCTTTTTTGTAAGCTCATGCGGTGGATGATTTTTTAATACGTTTAAGTTTTGTAACCAATGGAAGACCCTTATGGTTATGAATAATGGTTAATTTGAAACAGATACAATAAAATGGTCTGTGTTGTGAAAATTACGACAAGATTCTTCGATAGATATGATGTGGATACTTTCTTCAGTCCTCGTTAGATAAAATGTTTCAGATTCTATATAACGGATGATCGAATTGTCAGGTATAGTACATTCACATGATTGAAATGTACCGGAGACATTGTCTACCAAAAGATAAGTGGACGAAATATAATATCGACTTGAATTGGAAGGATAAATAACCTCGATAATTTTGATAAGATATTGATCTTTAATAATCCCAATAAGATCTGCTCCGACAATAGATTTGTTCTCGGGAAAAGCAGAAGAAACAGAAATTGTACAATCTAAAATACCATATCTATATATGTCGAAGTATATTTCGCTTGTTCCTAGTGTTTCATCGTGTTTTCTTATTTGAAATGAAAATCCGCCCGCAATACCACGACCGGTTGAGGTTTCCTCTATGGCTACACGTTCATCGTCAACATTTAGTGCATATGTAAATGAAGCAGATACATTTCCTTGGACATTGATGGTTGGATGTACTGCAGATAAACATGGTCTTCCGTCTTGGTCACATTCGAAATAATTTCCAGAGAGTCCCAAATCATTCCAATCGACATAAGAAGAATTAGTTACTTTTTCTCGATTGCATGTGAGAATACTATTATTGTTTCCATCAAGTAAATAATACGTTTCATGATCTCTAGCGCATATTCTGAAAGCGGATAATCCTTGATCTGATAATTTGTAGTCATATATACCTATGAGATTTCCGGAAAAATCATATTCAGATACAACGCCAGATATTTGCAGCAGAAGTAGTGTTTCGTCCGGTGTAAATGAAAAGTCACGGATTGTATACCCGCCATCTTGCTCCCAAATTCCAAAATCCAACTCTGGGTGATCTTTTTGAGAAAGGGTGATTGAGGTGAAAGTTTGTTTTTTTGGGGGGGAATGCTCAGCATAACTTCCTGTTTCTATAATCGAACTAATCTCGCTTTCTTGAATATGAGGTGAAAGCGATGATTGTTCAAAAAGTGAACACGAAGTAATATGAAAACAAATCAACAAAAAGAGAGATAGAAAAAGCGGAAAGCAAGGATTCCTTTTCATTTCAATGAACGATAATTGGACTCTTGTGATGAAGAGATTGATGCTGAGATTATAATTTGATCATCATCGAGAATGACGTCGGTTGCATATATAACAGTACTTCCAGAAAAACATAACAAGAGTGATAGAAAAACAGAGAAAATCTTTTTCATAGGTTGTAGACTCCTTTTAGAAATTCGTCATGTTATGTGCACTTGTTGAGGTACGCAAAATGTCATATTGATAAACGAAAGTATATTACAGAAAAAGCGCATAGACTGATCTGCAAGTCAAAACGGACAACTTACAGCCAACCTATGCGCTAACGTGAATACGCTTGATCGGATATGGTAGGGTATAGATCAGAATGTCGACCGATGGCGTAGGCATAGGATGGCATGTAAGGCGGTTCAGTTCGAATACCATATTCATCTCACTCCCTTTCTATA
>CAVIOJ010000258.1:0-2507 GCA_963644225.1 Lachnospiraceae bacterium
GTCTTTACTCCTTTTCAAATACCTGTTTTAAGATTTCCAAAATAGTTCTTCAAGATTCTGCTTGTACCGGTTCCAAATCTCCCAAATTAGGATTATTATTCACCACATCTGCAATCTCTTTTACTTGATTTTTGATTTCAGTAAAAGTTCTGATATTGCCCTTTACAAGTAGTTTCTGATACAGGCAGCTTTCTATAAAAATTCTGCCTTAGGCAATCCCAAAAGCTTAATTCTTGCCTCTATAAGCTCCTTTTCCTCAGGTGACACACGAAAGTTCATTATGGTATTTCGCTTTCTGTTTTTCTCATTTTTAGGTTTCTTAATGCCACCACCTAGCTGAGTAGGTCTACGATATATCTTATCCATAATCCTATTCATCCTTTCTGAATGCCTGGTCTAATCTTCCTGCCATCTCCCGCTGTACCGACGGATACAAGTGCGAGTAGCGCTCTGTAATTACTACACTCTCATGTCCCAGTCGCTGACCAATCTGTATCGGTGAATATCCCAGTTGAATCAGTAGTGCACAAGACGAATGTCTCAGATCATGAATGCGAATTCTCTTCACACCAGAAGCTTTACAACCTCTATCCATCTCATGATGCAGATAACTTTTTGTGATAGTAAACAGCCTGCTCTTAGGTGACATCTTATAAAGTGAATCGAAATAGTCCTGCATCTGATCACACAAAAACTGTGGCAAATCAATCTGCCTTATAGACTTTTCTGTCTTTGGACTTGTAATAAGTGCCTCACCCTTTATCACCTGATAATTCTTGTTGATATAAAGCAGACGCTTTTCAAGATCAAAGTCCTCTCTTGTCAGCGCTAGAAGCTCACCGCAACGAATTCCCGTCCAATAAAGAAGCTGGAATGCGTAGTAGGATACCGGCTTGTCCATGATTGCTTCGGAGAATTTTTCATATTCCTCCTGAGTCCAGAAAAGCATTTCTTTGGATTTAGCCTTTCCCATTTTCTTATTGGCTTTACAAGGATTTTGGGGCAGATCATAATATTTCACTGCATGATTGAAAATAGCACTGAGCTGGTTCTGAATTGTTCTAAGATAGGTTTGTGAATATCCCTTGCCATTGTCATCTCTAAGACCGAGCAGTTCATTCTGCCATTGCAGGATTTCTGTCGGCGTTATCTCTGAAAGACTCAGATTTTCAAAATACGGTCGAATATGTGTGTCTATAATATTTTCCTTAGTTGCCATGGTGCTGGCTTTAATCTGTGGTCTGATATCACCCATATAAATATCAATGAAAGTGCCGAAGCCCATATTGATATCCTTACTGGTCTTTGCAAGGAACTCCCGCTCGTAGGCTACTGCTTCTTTCTTCGTGGCAAAGCCACGTTTATCATGCTTTTTTCGCTCGCCTTTCCAGTTTTTATACTAGCAGGCGACACGCCATGTGTCGCCCTTATATCCGTTCCATTTATCTTTGTAAACTGCCATTATGCCACCTTCCCTCTGTATAAGCGATAATTAAGTTCCTTTCCGCTGAAAACTATGATATAGCCCCTGCACATTTCAATCAGTCTGCTGGCAATCGCCTCATCAAAGTTGATCAAATCATCCAAGTTTTTCTCTGTGCTGAGAATCACTGGCAAGTTGTTGTTATATCTGTAATTCACGATTTCATATACAATGTTGACATCCGATTCTGTGATCTTTCCTTTTAAGAAGTCATCAAAAAAAAGCACCGGTGCCTTCTTGTATCTGTCAATATCCTTTCTGTAGGCCTCTTCATCCAAAATCTTGGACTTTAGAGCTGTCATTTCTTCTCGATATCCCATATAGATAACTGCTGTTCCGCTGTCTATAAGACACACACTGCTTGCCGTACCAAGATGTGTTTTCCCGGCTCCTACCTGCCCACATAACATGAGCGATGGTAGATTTTCTGTATTCTTATTTTTTACTTCCTCTGTGAATTTCATTGCTGTGTTTTTTGCATCTATCAGCTGTGGATTCTCACAGGTGTCGAAATTCTCAAAGGTCTTTGTTTTAAATTCCCTTGCAAGGCCGCTGCGTTCCAATCTTTCCTTTGCCATCTTTAATTCCCGACATTTACACGGTCTTGCATACTCATATCCACTTTCATCTGTACTAAGTATAAATCCTCTGTCCTCACACTCAGGACAGCTATAAGTTGTTTCATTCATACTAATCACCAATCCTTTCTGAGGCTAATTTCTTTAGTTGGTCATAATGCTTGGATTCCATGGCTTCATTTCTTGCTGAAGCCACTTTCACCGGTTGTTCAGAGCACCAGGCAGATATCTTTGCCTTATTCAGGCAGCCATGATATGGCTTATTTAAAATTCTGCCGATCACACCATCCACAACTTCCTTGGAATACTGTTTGGTCAAAGCATCGTATTCTGCTGTTGTAAGTGTTTCATTATCCAGTTGGTATTTGATGTGTGTGTCCTTAGCCGGAACTACACTATCCTCTCCTGTACTATCCTGACCTAGACTAACCTCTACTACACTACAC
>CAVIOJ010000259.1:0-1509 GCA_963644225.1 Lachnospiraceae bacterium
GATATAGACTCTTGGAACAGTTACAAAAGTTTCCACTTACTATCATTGGCAGCAGAGGCTTCAAGGAAGCGATTATAACTCAAGGCGGAATCGTGGTTAATCAGGTGGATCCTGGGACGATGGAGTCAAAAAAGATAAAAAATCTTTATTTTGCTGGAGAAGTCTTGGATTTAGATGCGCTAACCGGAGGATATAATTTGCAAATTGCCTGGTCAACTGGATATTTGGCGGGAATTAGTGTCCAATAAAATTTCAAATAAAAAGGAGAAAAACGATGATGATGAATATAGCGATTGATGGGCCGGCTGGAGCTGGAAAAAGTACTATTGCAAAACTTGCAGCCAAAGAACTTGGATTTATTTATGTTGATACAGGTGCTATGTACAGGGCTATGGGACTTTATATCATAAAACATGGTGTTGATGAGAAAAACGAAGCGGCAGTGGAAGCAGTTTGCGATGAAATAGAAGTATCTTTGGCTTATGAAAACTCACAGCAAAAAGTTTATTTATGCGGAGAAGATGTTACAACAGAAATCAGACGTGAAGAAGTAGGAAACATGGCTTCTGTAACCAGCGTTTATGGATGTATTCGAAAAAAACTTCTTCATTTGCAACAGGATCTGGCCGCAACAAACGATGTTATTATGGACGGAAGAGACATTGGAACTTGCGTATTGCCTAATGCACCACTCAAGATTTATCTGACAGCAAGCGTTAAGACCAGAGCAGACAGAAGATATAAGGAACTGACAGAAAAAGGACAAACCTGTGATTTGGAAGAAATCATGCGTGACATAGAGGAGAGAGATTACCGCGATATGCATAGAGATATTTCTCCACTTAAGCAGGCAGAGGATGCGGTTCTTGTTGATTCTTCTGATATGACAATTGATGAAGTGGTTGAAAAAATCGTTACACTTGCAAAGGAGCGTATGTAATGAAGGTAACACGTGCAAAAAGTGCTGGTTTTTGCTTTGGAGTAAAAAGGGCAGTAGATGTAGTATATGAGCAAATTGACAAGGTAAAAGATAAAGCAATTTATACCTATGGCCCTATTATTCACAACGAAGAAGTTGTAAAAGAACTTTGCGAAAAGGGAGTAAAGGTGATTGATGAGACTGCTGATTTATCTCTTTACGAACCGGGAGTGGTTATCATTCGTTCGCACGGTGTGGGAAGCGCAGTGATAGATGCCTTATTAGAAAAAGGATTTGAGATTGTAGATGCGACTTGTCCGTTTGTATCAAAGATTCATCGATATGTTGCAAAATACTCTAAAGAGGATTGCTTTGTTCTTATCGTCGGAAGCAAGGAACATCCTGAGGTAAAGGGCATTATTGGTTGGATCGAAGGAGATGGATATGCAGTCATTTCTTCGGCAGAAGATTTAGATGAAATTGCTCTTCCAGATAAAAAAATCTGTATTGTCTCACAAACCACCTTTAACCACAATAAATTTCAAGATTTAGTTGAAATTATTTCAAAAAAAGGGTATGATATATGTGCT
>CAVIOJ010000259.1:1519-2479 GCA_963644225.1 Lachnospiraceae bacterium
GAATACAATATGCGATGCGACTAACAAGCGTCAGATTGAAGCGGCCGAAATTGCCTCTTCTGTAGATGCCATGATTGTTATTGGAAGCAAGAACAGCTCCAATACACAAAAGTTGTACGAGATATGCAAAACAAGATGCAACGATACTTACTATATTCAGACGGCTGCTGATTTCCAGCCGGTCGACATTAGTTCTAACCAGAGTGTAGGTATTACCGCAGGGGCATCTACCCCAAACAAAATTATTGAGGAGGTTCAAAATCTATGTCAGAATTAAGTTTTGAACAAATGTTAAACGAATCATTTAGAACAATAAGAAATGGAGAGGTAGTTGAAGGTACTGTTATCAATGTTAGACCTGATGAGATAGCTGTAGATATCGGATACAAGTCAGAAGGTATTATTCACCGCAATGAGTACACAAATGACTCAAATGCTGACCTTACACAGCTTGTTTCTGTAGGCGATGCTATCGAAGCAAAAGTCATCAAGTTAAACGATGGCGAAGGACAGGTTTTACTTTCATACAAGAGATTGGCAGCTGACAAGGGCAACGAAAAATTAAAAGAAGCTTTTGAAAATCATGAAGTTCTTACAGCTAAAGTTGCTCAGGTTCTCAATGGTGGTCTTAGTGTTGTTGTTGATGAAGCAAAGATTTTCATCCCAGCAAGCCTTGTTTCTGATTCTTATGAAAAAGATTTAAACAAATACAATGGACAGGAAATTTCTTTTGTTATCACAGAATTCAATCCTGCTAGAAGACGTGTAATCGGTGATCGCAAGCAGCTTCTTGTTGCTGAAAAAGAAAAACTTGCAGAAGAGTTATTCGCTAAAATCTCTGTTGGTGATGTAATGGAAGGTACTGTAAAGAATGTTACAGACTTTGGCGCATTTATCGACTTGGGTGGTGCTGATGGACTTCTTCATATCTCTGAGATGTCTTGGGGCAGAGTTGAGAAC
>CAVIOJ010000260.1:0-2446 GCA_963644225.1 Lachnospiraceae bacterium
ACGGAGGCGGTGTGAGCATCAATGAGGATACCGCTAAAGAAGGAGAAGACTTCTATTTCCATACGATGGGAGATCAGGAGTTCGCACAGAATATAGGTATCTCAGCATATGACAGCAAAAATCCCCTCAAGGATTGGACCTTTATCAATATTCCTTATTGCACCGGCGACTGGCACATTGGCACAAATGACTTTGCATATACCGATAAAGAGGGAAATTCGCAAATTCTGTATCATCACGGCTATACCAATTTCAAACTGATGATGGATATGCTGATGCCTTATCTCGGTAGTCCCGATGCGGTACTCGTGACGGGATGGTCTGGTGGAGGATTCGGCGCATCATTCCTTGCTGAAGAGATATTCTCGGACTATTTTCCAGAGACAGATAATCAAACCGTTCTGGTGGATGCGGCATTTCTGTTGAAAGATGATTGGAAGGAAATCGCTGAAAATGTGTGGGGAACTCCTGCTCATATTGCCGAGCGTTTTACCGGAGATAACCTCGTGCTGGACTCCCTTCAGTCACTTTCTGCAAATGTTCCGGATGCAAAGATACTATTTCTTTGTTCTGTTCGAGATTCTGCGCTTACACAGTATCAGAATTATCTGAACGGCGAGGCATTCGAGGCGACAGAAGAAACAGGAAAAGTTTTTGAAAAAAATCTGAAGGTCATGGTCGATGAACTGCTTACCCTGCCGAACACCTCCGCATTTATCTGGAGTGATAAGGAAGGCGACACAGAACTGACTGGTCATACAGTTACCATGATTCAGTTTGTGGATGCAAAGTACGGTGGAGTCAAGGTCTCAGACTGGCTGATGGATGCAATAGGCGGGGATTTGACCAGCTACGGGATGGACTTGTTCTAGAGTGGCAACTGATTTAGGAATTCAATGGTATAGAAGATGCGATTTTAGCAATCGAAAACCGGTTGTTTTGATGATTGGGGCTAACAGGAAAATTCTATTTCACTTGGATAGGTTGAATATATCCTAAAATTTATATATACTATAGTCAAATATAAATTGGAGGTGTTTCAAATGACTATAGATACAAACACAATGGTTTCTATCTCTGAAGCCAATCAGAATTTCTCTAAGGTAGCAAGATTAGTGGACGAGCGAGGATCAGCAGTTATTTTGAAAAATAATGTACCGAGATATTTGGTCATTGATTTTAGCAAGGCGGATGAAGATATTACGGCCTCGGATGAAGATGTGCTTAGTATTTCCAAAAAGCTTATGGCTCAAAATAAAGAAGCTTATGAGGTACTTGCTAAATGAGAAGATTAAGTAAAGAGCAAATTCTCATGCTGCATTCGGAGCTTATTAGAGAGACCGGTGGAAGTGATGGAATTAGAGATTATAACCTATTAGAATCAGCTCTTGAAAATCCTTTTCAATCATTCGGCGGAAAGGAACCATATCCTACTATTCAGGCAAAAGCAGCAAGACTCGGATATGGTCTTATCAAAAATCACTGTATGGTTGATGGAAACAAGAGAATAGGAACTCATGCGATGCTGGTATTCCTGGCATTAAACGGAATTGAACTTTCATATACACAAAAAGACTTGTATGAAACAATTTTAGATGTTGCGGCTGGTAAGCTGGATTATGAAGGATTACTAGAATGGGTTCTTAAACATCAAAATTAAATATTGAAACCAGGCATAAGGCCGATCGGAGCACTCCGACCGGTCTTTTATTATGCAAAAAAACAAAGAACAAATTAAATTTTAGGAGGACAAATTTTATGGCATTTTTTAACAGTGCAGTCGGTACACTGCAGACACTTGTAACAGCTCTTGGAGCAGGTCTTGGAATCTGGGGAGCAATCAATCTTATGGAAGGATATCTGCAAACCAAGATGCAGGAAGTGATTGATAAGGAAGGCCTGCCGGACGTGGTTTTCCACAGTCTACGTCATACCAGCATTACCTACAAGCTTAAGCTGAGCGGTGGAGATATCAAGGCTGTCCAGGGAGACTCTGGTCATGCCCAGGCGGATATGGTAACTGAGGTGTATGGCCATATCTTAGATGAAGACCGCAAGAAAAATGCGCAGTTTATAGAAGATGCTTTTTACAAAAAGGAAAACCTAAATCCTGATATGAACCAGACAGAAGAAAAAACAAAAATTTAAGTACCTGAGGGCGTGGATGCAGATGCTCTGCTCAAGGTGCTAAGCGATCCGGAGATGGCTGCCCTGCTTACAAGCCTGGCCAAGGGGATTGAGGTGGAATAGGAAAATGGAATATTGGAATATGGAAATAGACGGGCCTGCTGGCATTGGAGAGATCTGGTGCTGGTGGGTCTTTTTGGAGATAATTATAAAAAATTCCCCCGCAGACACGCCAAGATTATCGCGTTATGATAAAGAAAAAGTAAAGGAGATAATCTTATGGCAATTACAGTAAACCAGAAGGAAAAGAGATGTTATT
>CAVIOJ010000261.1:0-2422 GCA_963644225.1 Lachnospiraceae bacterium
GTTGTAGGAGGAGCAGTAATATCTATTATAACAGGCATGATTATCACGATGTTTTGGAAAGATAAAGGAAAAGCTGCAGCAGGGATCAAATGGACATCTAAGGTGGTTCTTCAGACTGCGGTGGTTTTGCTTGGATTTGGAATGAATCTTGGAATAATATTTGAGACGGGAAAGCAATCTTTGCCGATTATTATGTGTACAATTGCAACATCTCTTATTATTGCATGGATTATGAAAAAAATCCTCAAAGTTCCTGCAAATACATCAATACTTGTAGGTGTTGGCTCATCAATCTGCGGAGGCTCGGCAATTGCAGCAACTGCACCTATTATCGACGCAGACGATGACGAAATAGCTCAGTCGATAGCTGTGATTTTCTTTTTCAATGTACTTGCAGCAATTTTCTTCCCTATACTTGGAAAAACTATAGGGTTTGATACTGTGCACGGCGATGCATTTGGCATTTTTGCGGGAACTGCAATTAATGATACATCATCTGTGACGGCTGCCGCTTCAACATGGGATAGCATGTGGAATCTAGGAAGTGAAACATTAAATAAGGCAGTTACGGTAAAACTTACAAGAACACTTGCAATCATACCGATTACACTAGGATTATCTCTGATAAGAGCAAAAAAGAGTGCACATGATGGGAAAACGGGTTCGAGCTTTAGTCTGAAGCAGTCATTTCCGATGTTTATACTTTATTTTGTGATCGCAGCAATTGTTACGACAGTTTGTGTGCATATGGGAATTGATGCGGATGTTTTTAAGCCGATTAAGGAATTGTCAAAGTTTATGATCATTATGGCGATGGCGGCAATTGGATTAAACAGTAATGTGGTACAGCTTATCAAAACGGGTGGAAAGCCTATTGTAGTTGGGGCGGCATGCTGGTGTGGAATTACGATTGTAAGTCTTATCATGCAGCATATAATGAACATCTGGTAAATACTGGAACTGCCAATAAATTGGTTCTTCACGTTTTCTCGATGATTTCCAAAAATCACCTTCAGAATTTTTGTTTCTTCACGTTTTCTCGATGATTTCCAAAAATTACCTTCAGAATTTTTGTTTCTTCACGTTTTTCTCGGTGATTTCCAAAAATTACTTTAGAATTTTTTCGCAATTCTGAAAGTGTAAATGCTACCATAGAAATGATGTTAATGCATAACTCCATAGACGCACGAAACCCTCCTAGCCGTTATGGTCTGGGAGGGTATTTCGTTCACAGTAAAATTTTTATCACGCAGTCCTTGCCGCCACGCTGAAAGCTTTCCACAATCTCAACATCTACTTGCTTTCCAAATACAATACTCCACATAGCTTTTTCGTGTCCAAGTGTGCAATTACAGAGCATTGGATTTTTTACTTCAGGAGACATCGGGCAGGTGCATTTTTGCTTCCGATAATGAATAATGATTCCATCAGATACCTCCTCCACTTTCACTGGAAATGTTTTCCGCATAAATGCGAGATAATCTGAACGGTTTTTACATGCCTTCACTTCATTTGCAAGTTCCTTTGCCGCATTCAGACTTCCATTTTGTTTCGCACAGCTCCTGCCACAGCTTAGAATTAACGCTATTTTTTCTTTTTGAGGATTTCTTTCCGTCTCCTCCAAAAGACTATTGATCCATTCACTTTGTTTTAACATATTATTCACACTGTTCACATTAAGATACCTTGTTTACATTGATTACGTGCTTCTTAGGTGTTTCCTCTTCTTTTGCATATCCAAGGGAAATGCAGATAACCGGTTTATAGCCTTCAGGGATCTGCAATTCTTTTAAAAGTTCAGGATTTTGTGCTACAGCAGCACTCGCACCTGCCCAAACGATATTATCGATTCCAAGGCCAGTTGCAGCAATCGCCATATTCTCTATGACACAGGCTGCATTGGCATATTCAAGCCCTGACACCATCGCAGGTTTTGAGGAAACAAAAATCATTGTGGGAGCACCGAAATTTTTATCCATCTTCTTCCCGGTCATTTTTAAAATCAGCTCTGTTACGGCATCGCTGATTTTCCTGAAGATACTTTGATTTTGTACAACTGTTAAATGCAAGGAGTCATAATCTCCTGAGCCAACCGGTGCCGTCATGCCTGCCTGCAAAATTGTATCTAAATCCTTATCGCTGATCTGTTCCTCTTTGTATGCACGAGTTGATTTTCTTGACATAATTGCCTGTATTGTTTCCATGATTCTAAATCCTTCCTAACACTTTATTTTCTTGATACTTCAATAATAACAAATTCACACAAGCCCACAAGTACGATAATATTTTAAATGATATTCGATTCATTCATGGCTTTTTGTCTCCTTCTTAGAGACTTTTTCACTGCGAATATAATATTCCAGAAGTCGCAATACATATTCCGGTGCATGACGGTTTCCAAGTTCCCAGTCCGTCACAGTCC
>CAVIOJ010000262.1:0-2404 GCA_963644225.1 Lachnospiraceae bacterium
ACTTGTAATCAAATACCAAGCCATACATTCATTTGCATTTTACTTGTAGTAATCAAATACCAAGCCATACATTCGAACGGTATCGCCATCCTGAATACCCAAGTCCTCTAGCTGTTTTAAAATTCCTTGTTCTTTCAAGAATTTTTGGAAGAATAAGAAGCCTTTTTCCGATTCGATATTGGTATATCCAAGCATCTTTTCAATACGAGGTCCTTCTACAACATATTCTCCATCTTCATTTAAAGAAACAGTAAACGGCTCGTCTTCAAAGAATCTAAGTGCTGGATCAAATTCCGGCTCATAGACGGTAATCTCATCTGGGCACTGGTTTAAAAGTTCTCTGACATGGTATAGAAGCTCTTTTACGCCCTCTCCACTAACCGCGGAAATAGCAAATACTTCTATGCCCTGTGGCGTAAATTCCTGACGGAGTTTCTCTAGGATTTCCTCCGTTCCCTCCATGCAAACATCCATCTTGTTGGCAGCAATTACTTGCGGTTTTTCAAGAATTGATGCATCATAGGCCTCTAATTCCTTGTTGATTGCGATAATATCAGCGAGAGGATCTCTTCCTTCTACTGAAGCGCCGTCTACCATATGGATGATTACCTTACATCTTTCTATATGACGTAAGAATTCATGGCCTAAACCAATTCCTTCTGAAGCTCCCTCAATAAGACCAGGAATATCTGCAATAACAAATCCATTATTGTCATCCAAATCAACAACTCCTAAATTAGGATTTAGCGTTGTAAAATGATAATTTGCAATCTTTGGCTTTGCATTGGTAACTCTAGATAAAAATGTTGATTTACCTACATTTGGAAAGCCCACAAGCCCCACATCAGCAATAACTTTTAATTCCAGTAAAACTTCAATTTCAATTGCCTCTCCACCTGGCTGTGCATATTTTGGAGCCTGCATAGTCGATGTGGCATAATGCTGATTTCCCAAGCCGCCTCTGCCGCCTTTTAATATAATCTGGCGACGATTTTCACCGGACATATCAGCAATTACTTTGCCAGATTCAGCATCCTTTATAACGGTTCCTTCTGGGACTTTTAAAACTAAATCTTCACCATTTTTTCCATGGCAATTTTTCTTGCCGCCCTCTTCTCCAGGTCTGGCAGCAAATTTTCTGCGATGTCTGTAGTCGGTAAGGGTATTCAATCCTTCATCTACTTCAAAGATTACATCTCCACCTTTTCCGCCGTCGCCGCCATCTGGTCCTCCATTTGGCACAAATTTTTCGCGGCGAAAACTTACATGTCCGTCTCCGCCCTTACCTGATTTAATTATAATTTTTGCACGATCTGCAAACATTTCATTCCTCCTAATAACCATACGACTGGGTCTACTTTGCTATGGAATAGCAAAATTCTATTACATAACAAAGTAGACTCGGCTAACAATAGTCGAGTCTACCAAAAATCTAATCTTAGTTTTCGCTTGCTACTGGATAAACACTAGCCTGCTTTTTGTCACGGCCTTTTCTTTCGAAACGAAGAATTCCGTCAGCTGTTGCAAACAAAGTATCATCACCACCAATACCTACGTTAGTACCAGGATGAATCTTTGTTCCACGCTGTCTGTAAAGAATATTACCAGCCTTAACAAACTGTCCGTCTGCTCTCTTAGCACCTAATCTCTTAGACTCAGAGTCACGACCGTTCTTTGTAGAACCAACTCCCTTTTTGTGAGCGAAAAATTGAAGATTCAACTTTAACATGGTTACACCTCCTCAAATTTTAGTGTAAGATACGAATCACCGTATTGCTTATTAATTTCTGTTAAGCCTAAGACCATAACATTCATAAGTAGACTTGCCTGTTCTGATATGTCTTCTGTAAAACGAAAATCTATCAGATTGTCTGCCTCCTTGTTTTTAAAAAAAGAAGACTTTTTGCTATCAGAATCGTCTTTTGTATCTAGTACAAAAGCATCATCAGTATACTGTTCAATACCATTAATAGTATTGATTACTAAAATAGATACAGCAGAACAAACAATGTCCTTGCCAGCTTTCTGGTAGCCCGCATGTCCACATAGACGAATGCCTCTATATGTATTCTGGTCTTTAAAAATTGTTATTTGAATCATAACAATCCTATCGATTATCCATTAATCTTATTGATCTGTACTTGTGTGAACGCCTGTCTATGACCGTTCTTTTTGTGATAGCCAGTCTTTCTCTTGTACTTGTAAACGATTACCTTTTTACCTCTGCCCTCTTTAACGACAGAAGCTTCTACAGTTGCGCCTTCAACGGTTGGATTACCAATTTTTAATCCATTATCGCTGATAGCTAAGACCTGATCAAAAGTAACCTTCTCACCAGCCTCTACTCCAAGCTTCTCAATGGTAATGATATCGCCTTCAGATACTTTGTACTGCTTACCACCTG
>CAVIOJ010000263.1:0-2347 GCA_963644225.1 Lachnospiraceae bacterium
AGCGCATAGATAGCAATCAAGCTTGTCATCATTTTCTGATACAAAATCCTCTGCATTTTTATCTGTTAGGATAAAGAGAGATTTTACGGATTCCAAAGAAAGGGAAATGACAGTTTTTCCATCTTCCCATTTATAATCCAAAGCATAGTACTTATCCAAGTAAGGATCGTAGGCCACGATATCTGTTTCCTTGGAAAGAATCACATCTCCGCTGTATGCATCTAGTCCTTCAAAGAAGAGATAGTAAAATTCCGTCTCTCCCTCATAGTGGGCTATGCGAAGACGATTGTCTGCTGGAAGAAGAGTGGCAGAGGCAAGTCCTTTTGTATATTCTGCCAAGTCTTCAAGTGCGATTACGTCTATTTTTTCTAATTCTTTTGGAAGTGGATTTCCTTCACAAGAGCCTTCTGGTCTCTTGTTGATGAAGCACATTCTTTGTCCCTTGCAAGAAAGTTCGGCCATGGTTTTTGCTACTGCATCTGGAATACGGCTGCATTCTGCAACTACAAAAAGTGGAAAATGATTTCCGTTGATGCAGAGGTCATGGGTTAAATCCGTTTTGTAAAAATCGCATTCAGTAAATACTTCTGCCGGGATAAAAGAGTAGTCAATCTGGTGATTGTAGAGTTCTTTTGCTGGCTCTTGCATCATCATGGCTTCTCCGGTCCACTCGGACTCTCCGTGGTAGAGGATAGCTACAGGTGTAGAAAGAGTGGCATCCTCCATCCACTGGCAAACGCGTTGGCCATAAGCCATGAGGTTGCCAAAATGACGATATTGTGGATTGTTGCCATGAGCATAAAAATGTGGTGGGCAGTCACTGTCCGGATAAGGGGCGCAGGTAAATGCATGTGGCACGAAGTGGTTTACACCCCTTACCATAAAGTGGTCCAAAAGGTATTTTTCCAACCAGACGCCTTCCTTCCAACCGTAGTTTCCAAAAATCTCACACATTGACCTTTTCTGCATTCTCGGATTAATCTTGGCTAAGGATACGGCGAGTTTTGCCAGACAGTAGTGATAGAAAGTGCCGTCTCTTGAAGTGATGGCATCCATCTGCTCTATTCCTTCGTCGTGGAATGGAATGACCTGACCGCCGATATCGTCGATTCCGGCCATGTGCTGGTATTTTAGTCCCTTAAAATAGTGACCTAAACTGGTAGCTGTCTTGGCATGCAGGTTGTTGTCTTCTATGACATGGCCTATGTAGGAAACACCGTGGTCCTGGCACCAGTTTCCGATTTGCTTGGAAAAACATAGGCTTACCTGATCGGTTAGAGTTGACATAAACTGATAACGCACCCGACTGATCAAGTCTTTGTCGGCAAAGTCATTGCGCCATAAAAGAGGTAGCTGGATGCGGTAGTTTTCATCCATGACAGCCTGCAATCTTTCATCCAAAGCGGCACTAAAACAAAAATCCAAATTCGGGTCGTCTCCCATATCTACTCTTGCATTGGTGTAGGTGGAGTTTCCAAGTTCTGGCTCGTCTGAAAAGAATCCAAGAATTGTTTTTCCGAATTCCTCGGAGTAGTGGGCATAGTGCTTTTCATAGACTTCATCAATCAAAAGGCCAACAGAATCCATGTCGAGCATATTGATGTAGTTGCGGTGGATACCAGCATTTCTTGTTAAAAAGCATAGGCAGATATCGCCATCTTCTTCCGGAGTGAAGTCCAATTTCCCATCTTTTATATTGATTGCCAAGTCTATAAAAGAATCCTTTGTATAAAAAGAAGCAGAGAAAAGTTCATCATCGTCGAAGGTGATGTCGTCATTATGCATAAACTGGTTCATCATGGCTCCCAACTGGTTGTATGTTGGGGTGTAGATGCACTGGTCCATGACAGAAAAATTTATGGCTTCTCCCTTTTTTGCTGGAATGGTACGACAAAAGAGACTCTGTCGATGAAGCTCTACTGGGGCTTTTTCTACGGCACCAGCAGCATATCCAGTAGGGAAGTGCATATCATCTAAAATGTAAAATTGCATATTTCTTTTTCTTGCTTCATCGATAATGATATCCATATCATGCCACCAGGCATCCTGCAAAAATCCCTCGTGAGGACGGGATTCAACGCAAAATTGCTTGATGTTGGCTTCGTCGATGGCCTGTATCATACGGCGATAGACTTCTTCACTCTCTCCGTGAACCCAGAGAAATGGGAAAAAGTGATCTTGTTTTATAAGTTCCATGCTAGATCCTCCTACTATTAGTACTGTGTTATCTCATCCCCATTATAGAAAAAAGAAAAAAGTGAGTATTATAAAATAATACGCACTTTTTTAAAATTTTTCTGGAATATTAAGATTTATGGGTGTCGCGGTAGGCATTTGGAGTCTGACC
>CAVIOJ010000264.1:0-2332 GCA_963644225.1 Lachnospiraceae bacterium
CCCGCATCCGCTTGTCTGCATGCACTTTATTCAGCAACTCCTGTGATGGGTCATTTAAACAGATAATTCCTTCTATCTTCTTGTGTTCCTTCCAGTTGTTCTCAAACCAATCCAGATATTCTGCTGTCTGAGCATAAGCATCATCATAGCCACTATCTTTCTTAAGTTCTATGATATAAAGCGTGCCGGCATCATCTTCACATAAGAGGTCCAATCTACCAATTGGAATAATATATTGCCTTCCATAAGCACCCTTGCGCTTATATACCTTCAGATTTTTTCCAAACACAGGCATACCAGCCTCGATACGCATTGTCAACTCATCTTCTAATAGCTTCTCAGTAGAAAATTGCGTTCCTTTTACAGCGAGTGCGGTCGAATCTGCAGTGGTATCTTTCTCCTCAATTATCTCTTCTATTTCATCCTGCTTTTTCAGTCGCTGGTTTGTATTTGGCTTTGCTTTTGCACGTCGTACCAGATCCTTACTAAGCTTGTATTCACTTTTATTAATAAATGCTTTGGCATCCTTATAACGTCCCAAAGCAAGGAGTACTCTGAGATAGTTATTGGCTGAATAAGGAAGATCTATCTTCTTCTCAAGGCAAGCCTCAAAAGTATCCTTTGCTTCCAAGTAGCGTTTCTGTTTATATAAACAAAACCCTAGATTATTAGCAGCATAACATCTGTAGGCGTTTATCTCTAATACCTTTCGATAGTGCTCCTCTTCCTCTCTCAATTTGTGTAATTTACCATAGCATACCGCTATCATAAATTCTTTTTCCTCTGGACAGATTGCAAATAAATTAGACTTGCTTGTCCCTTCCAGATAAGCCAGGGCATTGTTGTACATCTTCAAGTTCATATAAATACATGCCAAGTATTCTCTAGCAATTGTGATAGACGGATACTGCTGCACAAATGACGTTAATCTATCCAGAATTGCCTCATCAGATTCTCGCTCATATATATCCGCCATCAGATTACATATTTCCTGCGTTCCGTCCTTCTGACATATATCAAAGAGCTTCTTTCCTGCATATTCCCAGAATCCTGGAAAAGCATTTTTCATTGGCTCGACTAACGCATCCACCAGTGAGCCCTCATCTAGGAGTGTATTTTGTTCCTTACATTCTTTATGCAGCTTATCTGCAAGGCCATCAAAAGCCTTCAAACACGCCTTTTGATTGCCCTTATAAAAATTAGCAAGCATATGGAAAAAATAATCATCTTTAGCCAGCTTTTTTTCATTCTTATCAAGTAACGCTATAAGCGGATCTTTCGAAAAATCTACATTCTTACCATATTCTATATAGCCTCGCGTAATGAAATATACCATCTCATTACAATAAGTTCTCCTTAGCTGGTAAATATCTGGATCCGCTTCCATCTCTGATAACTTGCCTGAAATATCTTCAAAAGAAAGATCTCCTGGAAAGAGCTTTTGATATTTTTCTAATATTTTGTCCAGTGTATCCATAAAATCCCCTATATATTTTCCGTATGCTTGCACCTAGGATACCCACTGCAGCCCCAGAATTCACCAAATCTACCATTTCGTCTTTTCAGAGGCTGGCCGCAATCTGGGCATATCCTAATCTCAGGCTTTTCTATTAGAGTCCCTTCCCCAGAGAGTTCTTTTCCAAGAAATTCAAACACCTGCTGATTCATCCTGCAATCCGCCAGGGCTCTGTGTGCTCCTATCGTGGAAATACCATAATAATCTGCCAGGTCAGAAAGCCTTCTGTGCTTCCAATCAGGGAAAATCAGCTTGGCGAGCTTTAGTGTATCCACGAAATCATTGGTCAGCGTTTGGTCCAGGTACTTTTCGCAGTCCCTATACAAAAACTTCATATCGAAGGTGTTGATGTTGTGACCTACTAAAATATCGTCCCCTATAAACGCAAGAAACCGCGGCAAGACTTCTGCAAAAGAAGGTGCCCCGGCTACCATATCATCTGAAATATTGTTTACCATGCTGGCTGCATAAGGAATCGGTCTACCCGGATTCACCAGCTCGCTAAACTCATCTACTATATTGCCATTTCTTACTTTTACAGCGGATATCTCTATTACTTCATCATATGCACTCGAAGTGCCGGTAGTCTCCAGATCATAAAGCACATAATCTGGGACATACTGGCAAATCTGTTTTCCTTTACTATTTCCTAACATTGTTCTAGTCCTCTGAAGAAGGCTACTGCATCAGCCAAATCCTTATCATCCGGATGGCCCTTTGCAATGCCACCTACCAGCTTAAATGGGCCAAATGTATCATAACCCTTGCAAGCAAAACGTCCAATTATAGTTGCTTTCTTAGCCTCTGCAATTTCTT
>CAVIOJ010000265.1:0-629 GCA_963644225.1 Lachnospiraceae bacterium
CTTCAGCAAACCATACATAAATATCTGCTGCCGACATAGTTTCATTTTCTACTAATTCCGCATCATCACTAGCATTTGTCTCCAATTCTGCATCATCACTATCGTTTGTCTCCGGCACTGAACCATCTATTTCTTTGCTGCTATCGTTTATTTCAAGTGATGAGCTGTCTGTTTCTTCGCTACTACCACTCAAAGCAGAAATAACAATTATGGCAACGATAACTATAATACCCCAAAACCACCATTTTTTTATGATTGGCTTTTTAGGTTTTGAAACACATGTTTGCTTTGTCTTGTTCATTGCGCCAGAAGCGTTTGTAGCACTTGACTGCACAAACACATTTTCACCTTGTGAATTAGCCTCTCCATTTGTTCCTACTTTAGTGCCACATTTTGGACAAAAGGCAGTTCCCTCTGGCATTTCATTTTCACAATTACTACAATACATATTCGTATTCCTCCTTCGCTTTTTTTAAAGTGTACTTTTGCAAACTCAGTTATTCGCAATTCTTATTGTTGATTATACCGAAGAAATCTCACTATTACAAGGATATTTTCTATGTTGCTGCCATGATTTTTGTTGGCTTGCAAAAGTACACTTTAAAAAAAGCGAAGGAGGAATACGAATA
>CAVIOJ010000265.1:639-2309 GCA_963644225.1 Lachnospiraceae bacterium
ACCGTAGAAAGTGCCGACAGGCATATTACATGTTGATGCTGCCTGTTTCAGCGTCAAATCCTTTTCTCTCCACGCTTTATGCACCTCATAAAAATTATCTGGCAACGGTATTGGTGGTCTGCCAAACTTCACGCCTCTTGCCTTTGCAGCTGCAATACCCTCGGCCTGCCTCTGACGGATGTTGGTGCGCTCATTCTCTGCTACGAAGGACAGCACCTGCAGCACAATATCACTCAAGAATGTTCCCATCAGATCTTTGCCCCGGCGGGTATCGAGTAGAGGCATATCCAACACCACAATATCAATGCCCTTGTCCTTGGTCAGAATCCGCCATTGCTCCAGAATCTCAGCATAATTACGTCCCAAGCGATCAATGCTCTTGATATAGAGCAAGTCATCCTGTTTCATTTTCCGAATCAGTTTTTTATACTGAGGTCGGGCAAGATCCTTCCCAGACTGCTTATCCATATAGATGTTCTCACTTGGCACCCCTACTTCCTTCAATGCAATCATCTGTCTGTCCTCATTCTGTTCTCTTGTAGATACCCTGACATATCCATAAATCTTGTTACCTGCTTCTCCAGTCATCTCATCCTCCCATTTTGCAAAAGAAAAAGCCGCTGATATAATCAACGACTTTTAAGCAGCATCTCCGCTGTAATTATTCAGTTCTTCTAATACTCGGCAATACAATTTGATGTACTGCCTGTCATTGCCTATGGCATGTAATTTGTTTCGCAAGCTGCATGCTGCTGCCTTGCAAGTCGGTTCCGTTATAAGCATACAAGCCCTTCCCAGACGTTCATGTGTCCATTTTCGATTGAAACAGCCAAACAGCACCAGCATTTCCTTTTCTCTTTCTGTTAATTGCATTTTGAAATCCTCCTTCTTTTGGTCTTTGTCCATTCATCTTATTCACATAAGGCCGGAACGGACAAAAAAATAGAGCAACCGAGATTTCTCGATTACTCTGTAAATCAATTCCAGTATAAGAATACCACAGTTCTTTTCCGGATAAAAGTAGCAAAATGGTAGCAAATGGCAACATTTGGTAAGCAATTTGTAACAAAAGGTAAGCATCCGGCTTCAATCATATTCTGACAACTGTAATGATATCATACATTGGCCTTGAAGAAAAGAGACACACGGTTAGTTCTTCGTTAGTCCCTCGTTAGTTTTGGTTGGTGCCTGTAAAATCATCCTTGCTGCATTCTAATAATATCATATCTGCTTTAGCATAAAAAGTGTCAAAACCTCTACAATATCCCTACAAAAACCCTACAATTCTTTCTATTTCATTCGTCCCCGGCTTGTCTGGTTACCTTTCTTTTATTATGCTTCCATCAAACCAGCCATCAATTGCTTCATTCCCTGTGACTTAGCACCAGGGTTATCATTACCATATCCTTCCATAAGATTGATTGCTCCCCAGATTCCAAGACCTGCTCCAAGAGCCGTTACAAGTGTCTGCAGTGTACCTACTGCACTGTTAAAAAATGCCATAAATGTTATCCTCCGATTTTTTATCTAATTGTTTTAAGTTACATGCCAGTTCCCGTCGACTGAAACTGGCTGTGCGCGCACTAGTCCAAAATCCCTGGACTACCTTACTACCCTATTGGGAAATACTTTACTACCCTATTGGGTGGTAGTTATAGAAAAAGCCCTGT
>CAVIOJ010000266.1:0-2247 GCA_963644225.1 Lachnospiraceae bacterium
GAAATCATGGTCCTTTTGTAGAGCTCCTCCAAAACATAATTGCCAAGCTTAATTATCAGGCAATTCTTCGCCAGAATTTTTTCTTTTAACTGACGAATCAGGCTCAAATAAACCAGTAAGATTTCGGTATCCGCTATGTAGGCAAACACTCCCGCCAATACCAAAAAATCTGCCAATTGATAGCTTGATCTATTCTGCATACATATGCGTATCTCCACATATATGGATATTCCGAGCAAAAGGAGCTGCAAATCAATGCCAATCTTATCAATTGTCAGCCTCGATAAATTTGCATTTGTCAAAAATATCGTGCAAAATGCAAAAGCTAAAACACATGCTCCAACTAGCAAAAAGAAAACAAGACAGAGATTTTGTTTTCCCTGTTCATTATAATAATCGCCAACAAAAATCGCCAAAATAGCAAGCACAAAAAAACATTGGTGCATAATAACTGCAGCTGATTTTGCGACAAAAGAATCCTTACCCTTCAATTTTATATCCCACTCCCCAGACAACCTTCAAATAGCGTGGTTCCTTCGGATTTATCTCTATCTTCTCTCGTATATGACGAACATGCACAGCCACTGTATTGTCAGCCGCAATCGCCTCTGCATTCCAGATATTCTCATAAATCTCCGCTATTGAATAAACTTTTCCCTTATTTTTTACAAGGAAAAGTAAGATATTATATTCAATTGGAGTCAGACGAATTTCATTCCCATCTACCAATACACGCTTTAAATCGTCATTGATTTCAAGGCCATTTACCTGATAAATGTTTTCCCGTTCCTCTGTTGTTGACAGCTGGGTCGATCTTCGAAGCTGCGACTTTACACGCGCCACAAGTTCAAGCGGATTAAATGGTTTGGTCACATAATCATCTGCACCAATATTTAAACCCAAAATTTTATCCGCATCTTCCGCCTTTGCAGATAAGATAATGATTGGAATTTTGCTTTCTTTTCGAATTTCAAGTGTTGCATGAATTCCATCTAATTTTGGCATCATGACATCGATTATCAACAAATCGATTCCACCTTCCGCCATCAGCTTTACAGCTTCTTCCCCATCATAGGCTTTCTTTACATCAAAGCCTTCCTGCGTCAAGTAAATATCTATGGCCTCCACAATCTCACGATCGTCATCACACACTAATATTGTCATAGAACCTCCTTACAGCTTACCGGTTAATCCCTTCCACATCTTTCCTATTCCGGAGTCATTCTTTTTCTCCTTGGAAGCCATTGCCTCCGTCAAATTTGAAAAGGACTCTTTCCCTTCATATAAATCCCTATCTCTTCGGTCAATCTCTAATTCCGGAACTTCCACTTCTTCAAATTCCAAATCATCCATCGACTGATTCAAAACTGAGTTCTCTGGTGGATTTTCTCTCTCCACCTCGTTTTCAGCCTCTTGCAATTCTTCCTCGGTCTCTTCCTCTAAAAGGCCCAATCTTTCCAAGGCTTCCGTATTGACTTTTATCTCAGTTCGGCGATTAGCATAAATAGACGCCTCTGGGCTGCGTTTCTTTCCTGCCACTCTTTTTTCTTTGCGGATTTCCTCATTTCTGTCCTCTATCAATCGCAGATATTTTTCCGTATCTCGCAAATCCTGCAGACTTGACTTAAGTTCTAGCTGATTAGTTTGCACTCGTTTCTGTTCACTCTCAAGTCCTGTGGAAAATGCCCTGCAGATTTGTTCCATCTGTTCATTGGTTTCCTGCATCATTTCCTTTAAATGATTTAAAGCTTCCTCTGTATACATAACAGATGCTGCATAAATATCCTCAGCCTTTCTGCTTGCGTCCCAAATAATCTGGTCCCCTTTTTTTCGAAACTCTCTCTCCGCCTTATCTCGACTGCGCTCCGTCAATTCATATTCATCCATAATGGCATAGATGCAAGTATTCAATTCCGCAAGCATGTCCAACACTTTCTGTTTTTCCACTAAAACTTTTCCTGGTTGATTTTGGACTGGCTGACTCTTTGATAGCAGCACATGCATCTCTCGTAAAACTTTTTCGATATTATCTTGAGCACTCATTTCTTATTTCCTTTTCCATTTTTTATAATTTGCATTCTCACAGTTGCGCTTCTTGATCAATGATATTTGCAATTCACTTCATTTCTGTAGTCGCTATACTGTCTTCCGCAGGATGATAATCGTCCCGGCGGAGTGATTCGCTTTATAGTAGATTTATAAAAATTTCCTATAAAGTAAAATCGGCAGTTACCAAGAATGATTCTA
>CAVIOJ010000267.1:0-672 GCA_963644225.1 Lachnospiraceae bacterium
CGGCCATCCTTTAAGTGATAGGTAATGGATATATTATTATATTCTGCCATCTCATCATATATACCCTCCCCAATAGCCTTATCATAAATCTCATCCTTATGATCTACGACAAATTGATGAAAATCTATAACATTGGAGAAATCATCTGGATCGATTGAAAGATCCAAATTATAAAAGATTTCAATTGTGGCAATCTCCTCTTCCTTTGGCACATAATTTTCCCTTACCTTTCCTACAAAAAATGCACCAAAGAACACTGCTATACACACACATGACAAAGCAGCAATTTCCGCCAAAATATGTTTTTTCCAAATTTTAAAGGACTTCTCAAGGAACATCTGACAGATACAAAAGCTTATAATTGCGCATAAAAGGACTGCTACAAACACTCCTCCATCTCCAATAAAAATATTAAGTCCCAAAAACAGAACATAAATAACAAATCCGCCCAAAAATCCCAAAACAATACCAAAACCCCAGCGAAGACAAGGCTTTAGGGCAGGAACCGCAAGCATTTCTCCTGCCAATTCCAAGGATCTGTAATGATACATGACAGCGCTGACTGTAAAGAAGGCCAAGGCAGGCAGCAAATAAAATAAAGTGGTTGTCAAGCCTGAAAACGAAATACTCTTTAAAATATATTGGCCTGTGGTTTCATATGTATAATTGATG
>CAVIOJ010000267.1:682-2231 GCA_963644225.1 Lachnospiraceae bacterium
ACTTGACGTAATACCAAAAGAAAAATAATCCAAAACAAAATGATAGAGCATGTATAAGCCCTGATAGGCAACATTCACAAGCAAATAAAAGAAGATCATTGCAAAGCTATGCCCTGTCAAAAAGCAGCAAAAAACCGCCAAAGAGAAGAAAAAGACAGATTCCAAAACAAAGGTAAGGAAAAATTCCAACAGAGTGAAAATTTGCGTTTGACTATTATGTACACAGACCAAGAGTGCCGAAACAAAGGCCAAAAATTCTGGAAAAATGAGCATGGCAAGTCCAGAAAATACATTGGACCAAAAAAGTTCAATCCTGCGCAGCGGTAGGGAATGAATCATATTTGCACTCTTTGCCACTGTCAGATAATGAAATAAAACAAGCGCAACGATCAAAGCTCCAAAGAAGCATAAGATAATAAATTTCTCTGGCTCTAATATCGATGCATATGTTAAAAGTTTTGACTGTTCAGGATTTGAGGTCAAATTAATAGCCGAAAGAGACAGACCTAAACTTACTGGCAAAAGAAACATCCATGCCAAAAGATAAAGGCCCCAGACCGGCCAGAACATTTTTATATTTTTCCAAAAGATGGTGGAATTAAAGTAAGATTTCTTTGACTTCATAATCCGCATCCCCCATTTCATAAATAAAGATTTCTTCTAAGGTTAAAGGCAGGGCATCCACAATACAATTTTCTCCTAAATCCGCTTCGATAGCCTTTATATCCTTATCTTTATCGCCACGCACAATCAGGGTGTAGACCCGCCCCGTATTTGCCATATGCAGTACCTTGCAGGAATCCGGCAAATGTGGGATTCCAGAAAAGCAGGCAATCTGTAACTTAAAAATATTTTCCTGTAAATCATGTAAGGACCGCTCTATAATGATTTGTCCATGGCTCATTATCCCCACATGGTCACATACATCTTCCAGCTCACGCAAATTGTGGGAGGAAACCACAACTGTCATATTCTCCTCCTCCACTTTTGCAAGCAAAATATTCCAAATCTGCCGACGCATCACAGGATCAAGTCCATCCACTGGCTCGTCTAGTATCAAAAGTTCAGGTTGTGTACAAATCGCAAGCCAAAAAGCCACCTGTTTTTGCATTCCTTTAGACAAAAAGCGAATTGTCCGCTTCTCGTCAATTGAAGGAAAAAATTCCTGCATGCGATAGAAGAGTTTTTCATCAAAATTCGGATAAACGCCTTTGTAATAGCGCATCATATCCATGGTATTTGCCTGTAGGAAATAGAAAATCTCATCTGGAATAAAAGCAATTTTAGACTTGATTGCAGGATTTTCATAAACCGCCTGGCCATCAATTAAGATTTCTCCCTTGTCCTGTTTGTAAATCCCTGTAAGATGGCGAATCAGCGTCGATTTTCCTGCACCATTTGGCCCCACGAGCCCATAGACACTTCCCTTTTTCACATGCATATTCACTCCATTTAAGGCGCAAAATCCATCGAAATTTTTCTCTAATCCCTTGATATCAATCATTATTTTTCCTCATCAATGCTGTATTCTATAGAATAAGCTGTATAG
>CAVIOJ010000268.1:0-2230 GCA_963644225.1 Lachnospiraceae bacterium
TGCCTGGTAATATATCCGCTGCCCTTTACGATATCCTTCGGGCCAAACTCATATACCGCGCCAGCCTTAGTTGTAATCTTCCCCGTCCAGTAATAATTCCTGGCATTCTCCTGCACTGCCTGCAGGAAAGCCTCCGACACCGGATACATCGCCTCACCTCCTCAAAAATGGCATAGAAAAAGCACCAGCTGACTCTTCATCAACTGATGCCAAATAATAACTTTAAGATCGCCAAAATAATTTACATTTCATATAAAAGGCCTCTCGTTATTTATTATGAGCCTTGTTTTCTTTCACAAACGTCCTGTATTCATCTCTGACTATCGCATAGGAAATCATATTCACAATAACATCAATAACCTCCGGATCGTCCAAGCTCCAAAGACGATCATTCGTAATGCTTCCCAAATAAAACCTGCTTCCAGAAATGATCTTAGGATATCTATCAGCAACAAACATACGTAGTTCATCTATTTTACCGCTACCTATATTTCCGACTGCAATTCTTCCACTATGATAAAATTTAACGCTATTCCCTTCTACGGACACATTATCATCTGCCACCAATTGCAGCGCATGATGAGACTCCTTCTCATCATCATGTGCAACAGAAATACAGGTTTTAACCTGATCTGGCTTCGCCCAGGTACAATATGTTGAAATTCCTATGGAGAAAATCTCTGTTGAATCCCCAATTTTCACTAAGAAAGATCTATAAGGACCATAGAAGTTACCGCCTGAAGCATTTCCATAGTTCAGTATACGTACGCCATAATCTTCGACTAATTCAAATAGCCCATAAGCACCTGTCGGCATTTTGATTCTAGCATCTAAGAGTCCCTCACAAAGATTAAACATTGGCGCTGCAATATTCATAGGCGTCAGTTTACTAATATCGCTGCCATAATCATCTTCATCCAACTCTGAAAAGAAATCTTCCAGATATTTTTTTATACCATCAAATGGAATCCTAGGTGGTAATTCTCCTATTTCAATTTGCTGGTATTTGCCCTTCAGCATATCCTTATATCTTGGGAATTCTTCAATATCCACATACTGTTCTTTATCATTGTCATAGTAAAAACAAAATGTATCACGGCCATTTGTTAGCATTGCATAATCTGCTCCTACCAAATCACAATATTCCAACATTTGATCCCTTGCCCTAAGATCAAGCGAAACATCTGGTGCTTTACATTCCACAATGGCTATAGGAACAATCAAGTCATCTCCTTTAAATGCATGTATCACTATGTCTGCTCTTTTCTTTGAGTCAATTCCATAATGAGACAAATGCTGTTCAACGACTATTTGTTCTGCGGGCACATTCAAGTTTTCCTGAAGATAAAATGCTACCTTCTGCCTAACTGTCTCCTCCGGCGTGATATAAATCAATTTTTTCCTAATAGGATCCAGATAGCACTCTTGTCCATTTCTCATATAAATTTGAGGAAGCTTCGCCTTCTCAAAATCAAACATAATCATCCCTCACTAACATATAAACTATGTTTTGATTATATCATACAGCTGTTAGTATTGACTGAATTTATTACATCTCCCTCAGCGTAAAGCTCACCGTCCACAATCCTTTATAGCTCGTGTCCTTCTCAAGCTTAACCTTGAATCCATCCACATACATCTCCGTTCCTACTAACTCCGCTGTCACCGGATTAAAGTACTGCACCTGAATTTTATCCTTCTTTGCATAGACGCCAAGCTTGGTAAGCCAGGCCTTGGTCACGGAAAAGCTGACAGGGATACTGACCACTCCATGTCTCACCACATCCCTCTGGGTAGTGCCGGCCTCGGTCTCTCCACCGGAGTCTGCCTCCACATCCTTTAGTTCCACATCATAGGAATCCGGAAGCGGCAGGCTCTCTCCGTCAAAAATCAAATATTGATAAAATGCCATCTTACCTGCCTCCACTTCTTAGATTCATTCTCTGCTGTGCTGTCACAATCACCTCATCCAGCATCTGATTGCCCAGATAAACCGGAATAACAATATCGCCAGCCTCGCCATTATTTCCTGTACTAATGCCGCTGACTGCCTCACGGATTGCTGACACCAAGCTTCCTTTGTCCCCAGATGTACCGAATACACCGGCTCCACCAGATATGCCAAACGCCCCATCAGCCGTAGCAAGTCCTGGTGACAGCACCATGTCTCCTGCTACATTATCCACAGCATCCTTCACAAGGCCTCTGCTCTTTTCAATCCCCTGAGCCA
>CAVIOJ010000269.1:0-2230 GCA_963644225.1 Lachnospiraceae bacterium
AAAATTTAAAAACAAGAATTCCCATGTACTTTATCGGACTTTTTGTAATGACAATAGGTATTGCACTCTCCGTAAAATCAAACCTAGGCGTATCACCTGTCAGTTCCATACCATATACCATGACTTGTGTCTGGGGTATCGAGATGGGAAAAGCAACCATTCTTTTCCATATCGCACTGGTATCAATCCAAATTCTCCTACTGCGAAAAAATTTCAAAGCCATCCAATTATCACAGGTCTTAATCGGCATCGTATTCGGCTATTTCACGACTTTTTGTAATTATCTGGTGTCTTTCCTGCCGACTCCGGAAAATCTCGGTATTCGAATCGTCATGGTGCTCACAAGCACAGTATTTGTGGCACTCGGTATCTTTTTATATTTGCCAGCAAACCTGATTCCACTTGCCGGAGAGGGCTGCATGCAGGCGGTTTCCTCTGTAACCCATATTGAATTTTCCAAAGTCAAAATCGGTTTCGATTGCACTATGGTTGTGATTTCAGCCGTGACCTGCCTTACTTTGTTACACACTCTAGGAAGCGTTGGCGCCGGCACCATCATTGCCGCTGTCTTGGTCGGCACTCTTGTTGGCATCCTAAACAAAGCATTTGGTAAACAGCGAGATGCTCTACTTGGCAAAAACGATGAACCAGCAATCACCGAAGATAATACTTCCTCAAATTATGTCATCACCATTTCCCGCGAATTTGGAAGCGGTGGACGCGAGATTGGAAAGCTTTTGGCCAAGCGTTTCGGTTTCCATTACTATGATTCCGAATTGATCCGACTTGCTGCAGAAAAAAGTGGCTTCTCGCCAGAATATGTCGAGCAAAATGAACAATCCATAAAAAACCCTATCCTACACGATTTCTTTGCCTGGTATGCCGGTCCCCTTGAGCAGTCAGATCTGCCAATGGTCGATCAACTTTTTGCAAAGGAATCAGCTCTTATCAAAGAACTATCTCAGAAAGGTTCCTGCATCATCGTGGGACGTCTGGCAAACTACATCTTAAAGGATCAGCCAAACGCCTTCCACGTATTTGTCAGTGCAGATTTGGATGCCGCATCAGAAAGAGTTGCCAAGCGTGACAACATCTCTTTACAGGCAGCCGCCTCAAAGGTAACAAAAGTAAACCATGAGCGCGCAATTCACTGCAAACACTTTACCAAGACAGACTGGGGCAATGTCAAAAATTATGACCTTTGTATCAAGTCTGATGATTTCGGTGTAGAAGAAACTGCTCAGGTCATAGGCGACCTGTTCCAAAAAAGATTCATCATGTAAGGTGATTAAAAGCTTTTCTTTATCAACTTTACAGCATCTGTTCTAATTGTAATTTTAAATCCGGAATATCTTCTTTAAGCGTATTCCACACAATATCTAAATCGACATTTTCATAATCATGTGCATGCAGATTACGCATTGCCTTAATTGCGTGCCAAGGAACTTGAGCATATTCTTCCATTGTCTCCTCAGATAATCTTCCTACCAGTTCCCCTATTTGAATAATACACATATTACAAGCATACTGAAAAGATATGTCCGTCTCATAAGCATGAAAATCACCATGATATTTTTCCATTAGCTCGCAACATCATCGCAATACCCTATCATCTTTTGTACTACATGCCCATCCTTTTCATTCTTCATATAAAAGCACCTCATCGCGCAAAATATTATTCAAAAAATCTTCGTCTTGAATCCCTGAAGTTACAACATCAACGTGACATTGTAAAGACTTTTCTAAATCATCAACAAATGCAAAATATTGTATTAAACTACGCATTTTTCCTTTATCAATGCATATATCAATATCACTGTTATCATTTGCCGTTCCTCTTGCATAAGAACCAAATAAACTTGCGCGTCTTATTCCATAATTCTTGGCAATCGGGAATACCTTAACTTTAATTTCATCAATGGTATAGCACATAATTTAGCCTCCTACCAAATAGCCGCCTAGCACTACTTCTTTGCTTATAAAATAACACAATCTCATATTGAGGTAAAGCAATCATATCTCTATCCTTAGATTTAAAAACTTTCTTTGCATTCTTCGTTTAACGCGGCACTCGCCGCGTTATCGCCAAAATAAAAAAAGCCCCGGAAGAGAATGAATTCTCTCCGAGGCTTTTTATATTTTAGCTTAATGCTTCTCGTTGCTTACGCGAATATTACTCGATAACTGTAGCAACACGGCCTGAACCTACAGTACGTCCACCTTCACGGAT
>CAVIOJ010000270.1:0-2212 GCA_963644225.1 Lachnospiraceae bacterium
TCTGCCAGGGTTAAAAAGTTTAAACTATGGCTATCAATGAGAATATATAGTAGGAGCATATATGGATTTTTCGGTTTTGTTATCGGTATATAAAAAAGAAAATCCGCAATATTTCAAACAAGCATTGGAAAGCGTATGGCAACAACAGACAATGAAACCCGCAGAGATTGTAGTGGTCGAGGATGGACCGCTAACGGATGAGTTGTATGACGTTTTGGATGTGTTTGGAAAAGAGTGCGATTGCTTGATACGTTGTCCGTTGAAGGAAAATGTACAATTAGGCAGGGCTTTGGCATATGGCGTCACGCAGTGTTCGTATGATTTGATAGCTCGGATGGATACAGATGATATTTCTGAGCCAAAGCGTTTTGAAAAGCAATGTGCCTATATGGAAAAAAATCCAAAAATCGTGGCTCTGGGTGGCTGGATCCAAGAGTTTGACCAAGAAGGCAAGTACTCGGCTATTAAAAAAATGCCGGAGACCATGGATGAGATAAAATCCTATGCGAAATATCGCAATCCCCTGAATCATATGACCGTTATGCTGCGAAAGAGTGCTGTTTTAGAGGTGGGCAACTACCAACATTATCCGATGTTAGAGGACTATCACTTGTGGGTGAGGATGTTGGCAAATGGCATGCAGTTTCATAATCTGCCGGAAGTGTTGATACGGATGCGCGTAGATGATGCCACCTATGGTAGACGCGGCGGCAGTGACTATTTCAAACGCTATAAGATGCTTCGCAAGATGCAACATGACGCTGGTTTACTTAGCGGATATGAGTATAAAAAAGCAATCATCCTGACTTGGGGTATGACTTCGAAAATGGTTGGTGGCATAAGAAAATTTTTGTATCATAAAATTTTGCGACGATAGATGAAAATTTATGAAAAACATGTCAAGACTTTGAGGGTTGAAGATGAGCAAAAAAATAATTACAGTGACGGTACCTTCTTACAATGCCAAGGATTACCTGGACCGGTGCCTTACATCCTTCATCACAGATGATGAGGATTTAAATAAAAAAATAGAAATTCTTATCGTAAATGATGGTTCTACTGATGCTACAAAAGAAGTGGCAGAAGGCTATGTGGCCAGCCATTCTGAAATGTTTCGCCTTATCAACAAGGAAAATGGTGGGCATGGATCCGGTATCAATACAGGAATTGCCAACGCCACAGGAAAATATTTTAAAATAGTTGATGCGGATGACTGGGTAAATACTCTGGAGTGGAAATCTTTCGTTAAGATGCTAGAAAATCAGGATGCCGATATAATTGCTTCTGATTATCTCTGCATCCAAGACGAGACTTTTGATGTCTTAAAAGAAAAGTGCGCAACAAGCCAGGTGGAGGCATATGGCCAGATAAAGCATATGTCAAAAGGGGAAATCCAAGAGGTCATCAAGATGCATTCTCTTACCATCAAGACAGATATTCTGCAAAAGAATGACATACAAATCGATGAACACTGTTTTTATGTAGATGCTGAGTACATCACCTATCCGATTCCTTACGCTGAGACAGTTTATTATGACAAGCGAGACTTATATATGTATCGCTTGGGGCGAGATGGACAGAGTATGGACGTGCGAAGTATGCAAAATAATCAAGCCCAGCACCGTTATGTGATGGAGCAGATGCTACAGGCTTATATAAAGATGCCACTTGCCAATAAGCTGCAGCACCGGGCTTATATCGAAAAATGTATCGCCCAGATGGTGGAAAGTCATTATCAGATTTATTTGAGTTTAGATGAGGTAAAGGCGGCCAGGCAGGGAGCAAAAGAGATGGACCATATGTTAAAGACACAGTACCCTGGAGTGTACAAGGCGGTAGCTAAAAAGACCATATGGATGATTCGATACAGTGGTTATCTCTTGTTTGGCCTGGGATCCAAACTATATCACAAGACGAGAATGTAGCATCGATTTGTGATTTTGCAAAAAGTACATATTGTGATAAAATAAATTCGATAGTGTGTCTATACAGATACACATGATTTTGTGAATATAAGGATAATATATATGGATAAACTACTGACACTTATCGTCCCAACATACAACGCGGCGGCCTACTTGGAGAAAGGGCTGTCCTCTTTTGTTGTAAAAGATAAGGATTTGTTTGAACAGTTAGAGGTCCTTGTTGTAAATGACGGATCAACAGATGACAGCCAACAAATCGCACAGAGATTTGTAGACCGGTATCCACA
>CAVIOJ010000271.1:0-2208 GCA_963644225.1 Lachnospiraceae bacterium
GCTCACTGATTGTGTATCCCAAACGCTTCATATGCGCCTTTAGGGTTTCAGAAAAACTTCCGGGCAATTTCGCCATGACCTTCGCGATTTGCTCAGCCTTTTTCGCAACGGCCTCTGGATTATTTTCTATATAGAAAATCAGGCTCTTTTCGTTATACGAAACATCGCTGTTCAGCTGACCAAAGACATACTTAGAATTTATTTCCTTCAGATATGTTTTCTCAAAGCGCAAACAGCATTTATCGACATGGGCGTTCGCCCATTTTGTTAGGCGTAGCTGGTCTCCGTGCCAAACAACATATTCCGGATCGTTAATACAGATATGCCCATCGACATGAATATAATTGCCCGAATCAATCAGTTTTCTGAATTCACTGTTACGGACGTACTCCATGATCATTTCATCTGTGCTGATCACGAAGGTCTGCTTACCCTTGCATCGCTTTTCGTCAAAGGCAAACGGCTCGATAAATCGTCCATCGACATAATTGAGTGCGCCCTTTGCTGCGCTATAGCCCATCCATATCATACGATTGCGAAGCTGAAAAGGCCGCACATGAAATTTATCTGCCAGCTCACGGCATATCAGTTCAAACTTATACCCATCGTGTGCGCACGAATTGATAAGAGACCAACGCTTATCCAGTATATATCTATCAAGAAGCGTATAGGGCATCTGGAGGCACATGCTTCCATAATTCGCTTGCCACTCAATCCATTCGATTGGATTTCTTTTTGTATTCTTTTTCGTTTCCACGGGGCGAGTTTGCTCGATGTACACCACATCATTGTGATACAGCTTTTGAAGCTTGTAAAAAAAGCGGTGTACGATATAATGGAAGCATTCGTGGAACACTGCCTCTCTTTCATTTTGACCGCTTAATGTGTTGATAACAATTGTGTTTTCAGTAACCTCGACAGTTTCTACTTTTTCAAATTTCGTACCTATTCCGCGCACAATTTTAACTTTTCCCGTATGGAAAAAAAGAATGCTGGTAGTCTGTGGGCGCTTATAAAGCGGGAGATAAACAATTTTTAACCCTAAACTTTCCGTGAAAGTCATCATGCGCAGATATTCTGGGTCTTCCAACCCTTCCGGCACAATACGACCAATAATTTTTTCGGCCAGTTTCTCAATATCGCTTCGGCTAAGAATCGGCACTAAATATTCATCCATCGGAGCCCCAGGATACTCTTTTGTGTAGCGATGCTCGCGAAAATTATTATAATCAATCGAGATATTGTCTTCCATATCGAAATATACATCTACATCGAACTTTTTCCAAAATTCTGTTGTCAGGCCGTACCATTTAAGTTGAACTTTGGCACTTAATGTCAAAATTGCCATAACATCTGAATCGTCGTTTATCAGACGATACGCATGCCACGCGATGATTCCTTCTTTGAGATGGATAGAAGCAGTACGAATAGTCTTCTCTGGGAAGCGGGGATCGTCCCAGCTTTCCGGTTCTTCCTGTGGCTCTGAGCTATCATCGCTAAAATACATGGGGTCTTCGTCCTCATATAATTCAGCCCACGGCAGCGCTTCATACACATATTTATTATGATGTAAGCACATTTCACCCGTTCCAAGTTTCAGCGCAAGGTCGCGGAGCATATTTTTCAAATAGTGAATAGTAATATAATCCGTCATGGATTGGATTTCCGGGAGGACAATAGGCTTCTGCACTTCTGGATTTTTCTCATTGAGCTTGATTTTGAGTGCATTTTTGAGGATTGTTTCGGTCACAGCACTGGAGGCATCCAGAGCTGAGGCTACAGTTTGGCAGATATTCGAAGCTTCGGCCTTTTTATCATGCGTGGAAACTGATAAAATTTCAGCCAAAGAAGCCTCCTGAACATCAGTAGGCTGCGGCTTCTCTTCTTCCAAGGAAATAGGCTGCGGTATAGGTAGTGTTAACTGCTTTTCCGTTTCAGCGCATTCCTCTTCTGCTTTTTTCTCTTTATAGTCTGCGAGGCTTATGACGCTTTCGGCTATATTTTCATCTTTCGCCGAACTCACGTCGGGAGTATCGTCAAAGCTGTCGCAACCAGTGCCACCGTTTTGTGCCCAAGACTGCCATTCTGCGAAATCGCTGTCTTCTTCTGCCAAGCATTTTACAGCCCTGTAGTTTTTCTCCACGCTGTTTCCTCCATCCAATTATCGGTGCAAAAGCAGGTAACGAGTAAGAGAGCATTGAGTAGTAA
>CAVIOJ010000272.1:0-2168 GCA_963644225.1 Lachnospiraceae bacterium
TCCGAACCCCTGAGTGCTTGTCTATAATAACACCGATTTTAACCGCTGTCAACAGGTTTTTTTGAAATTCTTAAGTATTATGAGCCATTTATGATAATGTCCTAATATACCACACGGGAAAATGTCCCAAATATAGTACGATATAACCATTAACAGATGGAGGTGAACATTTTCAGGCAGGTAGAATTTACAATGGATGAGCAAAAAATACAGGGTAATCAAAGTCGTTATCCGATCACAATTCTCCCAACAGGCAAAAAGCTGCAGATTTGAAGAACAAGCTTAAACGGCAGCCCAGCAAGTAGCAACTAAATTGAGAAATGTGATTCGAAGTTTACTTCTGAAAGTATCATGAATCTTTGCTTCTGAGAGAGCATGAATCTTTACTTTTGAGAGTATCACGAATCTTTACTTTTGAGAGTATCATGAATCTTTACTTCTGAAAGTATCATAAATCTTTGCTTCTGAAAAGGCTTATTCTTCGAGGTGATATCATTTTGTTTTTATTTTATATATGCGTTTACAAGGTTCTTTACTGATGATATTATTGTCCTTGTAGAGTAAGTGGCGCGCGTTGGTCTTTTGGCCTGGAGTGTTGCAGGATGGGATGTTGCCTGCAAACGAAAAGCTTTTGCTTACGGTAAGCCACTGCATCCGCTGCTGCATTGAAGGGATTCTTCGTTCTCTTTAGTGCGGTATCGGCCGCTTGATTGAGGTTGGTACTGCATTCATTCCCAGCCTTGTTCATGCGACGTATTAACCGCTGCAGGATATGTCTCGTGATGCATATCTTGTATTTGCTGTATAGTTGTATATAGGAAGGAGAATTTCTCAATGTCAAAATTTATAAAAAAGCAAGGCCGCACTGTGCGAAATGATTATGTTCTTTTGATTGTTTATATTTCGCTGCTGATTGCATTGGACGTGATTTTTACAAGGTTTCTATCTATACAGACCCAATTTTTACGTATTGGCTTTGGTTTTCTGCCAGTGGCTTTCGCTGGAATTGCATTTGGACCATTCTGGGGAGGCATCACAGGTGCTGTCGGAGACATTCTTGGCATGATTATCTATCCGACGGACGCTTACTTCCCTGGCTTTACAGTTACTGCTTTTCTTACTGGCGTCATTTTTGGACTTCTTTACAAGAAAAAAATCTCTGTACTTCGCGTACTTATCGCATCTGCTGCCGTATGTATCATCCTCAATCTATGTCTTGATACGCTGTGGCTTGATATCATGTACGGAAAAGGTTTTCTTGCAATCCTGCCAGCACGAATTGCAAAGTGCATAATCAACATTCCCGTTTATGCATTCTTGGTTAAAATTATCTGGGACAAGGCATTTTCAAAGCTTCCTAGAATTGCATCGGGGTTCTCCCGCAGCAAAAGAGATTCATGTGTCCAAATTATTTCATGCGATAATAATGACTGATTTAGCTTTTTAAAGCACAGCAGCGCACTGACAAGCTTGCTTGATCAGTGCGCTGCATATTTTGTGCATCTTTTTACTACAGTGCAATTTTTCAATTCTTTACTACAGTGCAATTTTTCAGTTGTATTTCGTGGATTTTGGTGAGAGATTATGGCTTACCACCGAAAGTCGAAAATGGTAATCACCGCCTATAGATGCGCGGGAGTTATCAGGTTCTGCATTATGCTCGCAGCGAGGACACGTGTTCGTGTTGCCTGCTACAAAACTTTCTGGTTTGGCATACAGCGACATACAGTCTTGCGATTTTGTATGCTTTGCTAAATCAATTGATAATCTCATACATGGTTGCTGCGAGTTCTTTGTTTGTATGATCAGAAAGAATCAGCACGCGTACCCTGACCTCACCATTTCCGAATTTAATGAGGATTTCGTCGCCTACCTTCACGTCCGTCCCTGGCTTTGCTGGCTTATCATTTACAAATACTCTTTCCTGGTCACAGGCGTCCTTTGCAAGTGTTCTTCTCTTAATTAATCTCGAATTTTTTAAAAACTTATCAATTCTCATCTATAACTTATGCCCCTTATATCTTTTCTTGTACTATTATCTCATTCTTGGTGTTTTTATCTTATTCCTAGCACCTTCATCTTATTATTGGTACTTCCGTCTCATTCTTAGTACTTTCATCTCATTCCTGGTACTTTATCTCATTCTTGGTGCTTTCATCTTATTCGCA
>CAVIOJ010000273.1:0-2141 GCA_963644225.1 Lachnospiraceae bacterium
ATTGTGCAGGCAATTGTTAATAATTTCGTTCCGCTTCTATTTTTGACATTTGAGAAAACATACAATATTCCGCTTTCGCAGATTACGCTTCTTATCACTATTAATTTTGGCGTACAGCTGATAATAGATTTGTTGTCTGCAAAATTCGTGGATCGAATAGGATATCGTATTTGTATCGTAGCGGCACATATTTTCTGCGCAGTTGGTATTTTTTCTCTTACATTTTTGCCGGAAATTATGCCAAATGCTTTTGCGGGACTTCTTTTAGGTGTAATTATTTATGCCATTGGTGGTGGATTAATTGAGGTTTTGATTAGTCCAATTGTGGAAAGTTGCCCAAGCGATAACAAGGAAAAAGCCATGAGCCTATTGCATTCATTTTATTGTTGGGGTCATGTGGGGGTTGTGCTGATTTCAACCGCTTATTTCTATGTTTTTGGGATTGAAAATTGGAAATACCTGGCTATGATTTGGGCGATTTTTCCAGTTGTGAATGCTTTTATTTTTTCAAAAGTTCCTATTGCTTCTTTGGTTGAAGAAGGTGAAGAAGGAATGTCAATTCGAGAGCTTGTAAAAAATGCAACCTTCTGGGTTTTGATGTTGATGATGCTTTGTGCTGGGGCAAGTGAGCAGGGAGTGAGTCAATGGGCGTCGACTTTTGCGGAAAAAGGATTAGGTGTTAGCAAGACTATTGGAGATTTGGCTGGCCCTATGTCATTTGCAATTCTGATGGGATGCTCGCGGGCCTTCTATGGTAAATTCGGAGATAAAATTAATCTGGACAAATTTATGATTTTAAGCACCCTTCTTTGTATCGTGTCGTATCTGGCTATTTCTCTGTCGCCTTCAGCTTTAGGATCCTTAATCGCGTGTTCAATCTGTGGATTATCAGTCGGAATCATGTGGCCAGGAACTTTTTCGAAGGCATCGGCGAGTATGAAAAATGGGGGTACTGCGCTGTTTGCACTTTTGGCTTTAGCCGGTGATGTGGGATGTTCCGGTGGGCCAACTTTGGTAGGATATGTTGCTGGGATCTTTGGGGAAAACCTAAAAATAGGAATTTTGGCTGGAATCGCATTTCCAATACTTTTGCTGCTTGGAAATTTTCTTCTGGCAAAAACTTTGCGTATTAAGCTTGAGTAAGAAAAGCAGGTTTTGCTTTATAAGTCGATTTTTTGAGAAAGAAGGTTCATTTTTTTATCAATAAAAGGAAACGCAATTGTACTTGTCATTTGAAAAGCCTACAATAAAAGCGTTCTTAAGAAAACGTAGAATTGGAGGACTGATATGAAATTTTTTATTGACACCGCAAATGTAGAGGATATCAAAAAAGCAAATGACATGGGCGTTATTTGTGGGGTTACAACAAACCCATCTTTGATTGCAAAAGAAGGAAGAGATTTTAACGAAGTAATCAAGGAAATCACATCTATCGTAGATGGACCTATCAGTGGAGAAGTAAAGGCTACAACTACAGATGCCGAGGGTATGATTGCCGAAGGTAAAGAGATTGCAGCTATTCATCCAAATATGGTTGTAAAAATTCCTATGACAGTAGAAGGATTAAAGGCTGTAAAGGCTTTGTCAGCTGAGGGAATCAAGACAAATGTTACTTTGATTTTTAGCGCAAATCAGGCACTTTTGGCTGCAGAGGCAGGAGCAACTTATGTGTCTCCATTCCTTGGAAGATTGGATGATATCAGCCAGCCGGGAATCAGCTTGATTGAAGATATCGTAGCTATCTTTGATAACTATGGATATGAGACAGAAATCATTGCTGCATCTATCCGTAACCCAATCCATGTTACAGATTGTGCTCTTGCTGGTGCAGATATTGCAACAGTTCCTTATAATGTAATTGAGCAGATGACAAAGCATCCACTTACTGATGCAGGAATTGAAAAATTCCAGGCAGATTATAGAGCAGTATTTGGTGACTAATAAATCTTTGTTTGAGATTACATCTTGTGATATTTTTTGAATAAGTAAATTGCGCATGACAGGTGTTGGCATTGGCTGGCACCTGTTTTTATTTGCGTAAGTTGCGAGAGATATTTCTAATTTTCCCCAAATTTAAGTAAGTTCAATCGAAGATTATTTTGTAGTATTGATCTAGTTATTTGAGAAACTCTGTAGCAGAA
>CAVIOJ010000274.1:0-2094 GCA_963644225.1 Lachnospiraceae bacterium
CACTTGAAAGGCAGAGTCTTTTCCATTAACCCACTTCTCCTACAACCATCCCTAATCCAAATCTTCTCTTCTTAATCTCAACAACCGCATATTTATCCTGCAATCTCTCCAGCAGTTTCTTCGCTGCATTAAATTCTCGTTTTAGCAAAAATCCGTCATCATAGATTATTTGCCACAAATCCTCGTTCCAAGAAGAATTTGAAAGTTCACGCAGCAAATTCAATTTACAAAAATAACCTTCCTCAACAATCTCCACTCCGTCATAGAGTTCCCCATTTCCTTTATAATATCTGTACATTCCAAGCTCATTGACCAATTCCGTGCCTCCATTTGTCTGAAATCTTTGGTCATCAATTATATAGCACTTCTGCTTTTGATCCGCCCAAGACTCATCCAGTTCTACCTTATATGTAGGCACCTTAATTCCATAGAAGGAAGTCACAAATTGATACAGTGCAGATTCAACATCATTATCTAGTACATCTCCATCCAGATTCCCTGTGGCATACTCTATCTTACTGTAATATCTTTTGATAAATCTCTTGTAGCACTCTGCTTCATCATCTCTTGAAACTATCTCTTCCAAGAGTGGAATAACTATGTATCTCTCAAATCGATTCTGATCCAGTCCGCAAAGCATCGATATGGTCTCATCCGAAGTAATAATTCGATCAAGTACCTTCAGAGCATCGTACACATCCTTATACTCATCATCCATTAATGTCGTAAAATAATATGCCGCAAAATATTCCTGGAAGGATCTATGAATAAACCTATACTCATTTCCATCCAAATACAGCAGACATAATTTCTCAGTCATATCTTTTAGGAACATCTCAGGCGTAGTTTTAAGTCCATTCTCGCGTATAGTCTTCTCCAGATATTTCTCAATCAGATTCTGACTAAACTTCAAATTGTAATCCGCATAGGAATCAGCACAAAACTGACCGAGATATTTCAAGAATTGTCTTTCATTCAAACCAGTAAAGAAATTTCTAGTTATTCCCTTTATTCCATCATGTCTTGTTGCCATGGCACGGTATGCCTGCTCGTAAAATAAATATCTTTGCGTAGGAATATTATTATTTTGACTATATGAAACAATCATTATGGATAAAAACAGCGGATTCCCGAAAAAGTCCCTCTTTTCCTTCTCATTAAAACGGAATCTCTCTTCCTTTACATCGTTAATAAAGCGTTCCTTTACATCCTCGTCCACATAAATCGGATCCAATTTCCGCACCATTTCAAAGGCCTGTTCCTCCCTAAGTGGTCGAATAAAATATGAATAAAAACCATCAATCGCCCTAAGCTCAGGAATATCTCTGGATGACACAATCAATCTACAATTAGGGAACTGATCTGCAAAGAATTCTATCTCCTTTTTACAATCTTGGACATATTCCTTTTTCACCTCATCCAATCCATCAAGAAGCACAACCGTAGATTTATTATCCAACTGATCCAAGATATCACTCAAATCTATCTTTCGATCAAATCGGCTAATCGAGCGACTTATCAAGTACATTAAATCTTTTCGATCCGGTTCATAGTCGCTTAACGTAGTAAGCACTGGCATTATCTTCTCACTTGAATAATTATTTACAGCATCCAGAAAAAGATGATTGAGCATCATGCTCTTTCCAGCGCCACCCTGTCCCACAAGACAACTCTTATTTGTCAAAAAATCTGAAACAGAAATGTCATGATAAATCGCTTTCGTTTGATGTATTCCGCGAAGCCCATCCATATAGGCCATAACTCGATTATGTGAGGCTCTCTCAACATCATTACACACATAGAATTCAGTAAATGGTCTTTCCGTATCATAGATAAAGGTTCGCTTATTACTATATTTCTTATAAGCAGCCTTCATGTACGCCATCAACCGGCTTTCCATGCCGCAGGCATTCATTGTCTTAGCTTTTACAAATGATGCCTCATCCTCTACTGGCTCAAAATCCCTCAAATTCTCACGTAATACAATATTTTGGTATTTTTCAGAAGATCCAATTGTAGCCGCATCAAAAACACCTTCAACATTAGGCTTTCCCTTTTGATACCAGCTTTGTATAGTCATTTCACCTACAGTAT
>CAVIOJ010000275.1:0-2080 GCA_963644225.1 Lachnospiraceae bacterium
ATATGAACCTTTTTGTGATTGGTTTACAAGTCATCGTTCCTTTTTGGCAGAGAAAAGCATTGGGAGAATTCAAAAATGTTTTCAGCGGACTGTGTTGGAGTTCTTTGCCAAAAGATGCAGTTGAATATATTCTGGATTATTTGCAGAAAAACAAGAATCTTAAAGACGAACTAGGATGGTGCAAAATTCCAGAGGAATTGTGTTTTCAGACGATTTTATCTAACTCAAGTTTTGCGGATCGCATTGTTAATGATAACAAACGATATGGAAACTTTAGCGGAGGAGATGGCTCTGGACCAGTATATTTGCAATTGAGTGATCTTGAAAAAATTGATGCAAGCGGATGCTTTTTTGCAAGAAAAATACAACGAAACTCTGATGTGATGGAAATATTGAAAAGTAGACAGAGTAATAGACATAAAGAAAAGTAGAAAGCGCGAGAAATAAAGAGGAGAAAGTGATGGACAAGAAACTAAAAATCTGCCTGGTGGGTTCATCTGGAGGGCATTTAACACACTTATATATGCTTAAACCTTTCTGGGAGAAGCACGATAGATTTTGGGTCACTTTCGATAAAGAGGATGCCTGTTCATTACTTCAGGGGGAGAAGTTCTACCCTGCCTACTATCCGTCAAATAGATCACTGAAGGCTCTTGTGATCAACACGTGGCGGGCGTTGAAGATATTACCGAAGGAGAAGCCAGATTTAATCATTTCTTCTGGCGCAGCTCCAGCTGTTCCATTCTTCTGGCTTGGAAAGCTCTTTGGGGCAAAGACCATATACATTGAAGTTTTTGATAGGATTGATGCTTCCACAATTGCAGGCAAGATGGTTTATCCGGTTACAGATAAGTTCATTGTGGAGTGGGATGAGATGAAGAATGTCTATCCGAAAGCGGTTAATCTTGGGAGTATATTTTAGAAAATTGTGTGTATCGGACACATCGTGTCCTGGTTTATGGTAGTCATGGCGTGAAGATAGGAATACACATCTTCATGATAGACACAAGAAAAAAAGAGACTGTGGATGTACACAGAGCCGGTAGGGGAGATAAAAAGTGATATTTGTTACAGTTGGGACTCATGAGCAGCAGTTCAACCGGTTGGTTGAATGTATGGATAGTTATGCTGCGAAGCATGAGGAAAAAGTTATTATACAGACCGGCTTTAGTACATACGAGCCAAAATATTGTGAGTGGTCAAAGTTATATCCATACCAGAAGATGGTTGAGCTAGTTGATGAAGCTAGGATCGTTATTACCCATGGTGGTCCTTCGAGTTTTATCATGCCTTTGCAAATAGGTAAGACACCTATTGTCGTGCCAAGAATGAAGGAATTTGATGAGCATGTAAATAACCATCAAGTTAATTTCTGTAGGCAAGTTGCTGAGAGAATGGGCACGATTATTGAAGTCGAGGATATGGATAAGCTTATTAGAGTCATCGATGAGTATGACGATGAAGTTAAGAAGATGAAGAAAGAAAACAACAGCAATAATGCGAAGTTCTGTTTGGAACTTGAGAGCATTGTTGATAGCATGTTTAGGGAGAAAAAGTAATGCGTCACGCGTTTTTGATAATTGCCCATAATAACTGGTGGCAACTGAAAAAGTTAATAGAATGTCTAGACGCTGATAATCATGATATATATGTCCATATTGATAAGAAGAGTAAGGACTTTGACATACAATACTTCACAAATGCTACTCAGAAATCTACTGTGAATTTTTATAGTGAGTACGCTGTTTACTGGGGCGGTTTTTCGCAAGTACAGGTTGAACTTTTCCTTTTTGAAAAATCACATCAGCACAATTATGATTACTATCATTTAATTTCAGGTGCTGATTTGCCATTGAAAAACAACCATGAAATCGATGCTTTCTTTGAGAAAAATCAAGGAAAAGAATTTATTCTGTATGATGATGAACAGTTGAAGAACGACCCTGAGATATCACGTAGAACGAAATACTATCATTATCTTCAGAATTATAGAAGAAGATATTCACAAAAATGGAAAAATGAATTTTTTACTTTCTGTGAGCGAGTGTCTCTTGTGATGCAGATTGTGTTACATGTAAAC
>CAVIOJ010000276.1:0-2080 GCA_963644225.1 Lachnospiraceae bacterium
ATCGACATAGCAAACAATACCTTCGACTGGGCGAATATTCCCATACCTTCTGGCACAAGATCAAGCCGGATATTGTTCAGTCGGCCTGACAACTGCACCACTGCCGCATCAAATGCATTCTGGCAGAACGCAGAGTTGATTCCTTCCGGGCGAATGGCCTTTTCCAGTTTTCGCATTTCCGAATCTTTCTTATCGTTCTTTACCAGCTGGAGTACGATAGCAGGATTCTTTTCTAACAGCTCAATGTCACGATTGATGAGAGCTGTATACGAATCCTGCATCTGCCGTAACGCGGCAAGTTTTTCCTTATTCGGCCAGCCATACAGAAAAACACTCTTTGTAATGGTTGTCTGAAAAGAACTGTTCTTTTTCTTTCTTGCCTTTGGCATAGCCCTTCCTTTCGTCAGTACTGTTTTGACTGGTGTTCGATATACTTACGGATGGTCTCTTCCGAGATGTCTCCAATTGTTTCCAGGTAGTAAGAATGGTTCCAAAGCTCTCCCTTCCACAGCTGTTGGCGTAAGTCTGGAAACTTCTCGCACATCTTTCGGCCTGTGATTCCCTTTAAGTATTGCACAATCAGAGATGGAGACAGCTTGGGCGGAGCGGATACAAAAAAGATGGACATGATCCCCTTCTCCTGATTCAAACTCCGCAACTTCAAATCCTTTCTCGTTTGCAATCTCCTGAATCAGCTCCCTCATATAGGATTCCACTTCGGGAGTAATGATCTTTCGGCGGTATTTTACAGACCATACAATATGTTTCTTTTTTTCTTACGTTTGCAGTTTCATCCTATGCCATAGCGTCCCTCCCTGCTCAGTCAAATTTGTAATACTCTTATCTATTCTGCCATCACTACAGCGGATAAATTCAGTGAAGATTTTTTGATAATCGTACTCACAACTTTGTCTCGATTTTACTTTTTTTCGTTATTTTGTCAATATACTTGCGTTTTGTGAGACGCACTTTCACAAAGTCACACGTTCCGTGTGGTGCTGCAAAACGCGAATAAATCCCGCGCGCAGATTTTTTGTTTATTTTAACATTGTCACATACGTTCCAGTCTGTGCCATCTGCACGATACCTTCTACACCGCAGCGCACCATGCTCTCAACTGCCTCTTTAGTATAAAATGCCATGTGCTGTGTCATGATGACGTTGCGGAACTGATGCAGATAGAACCAGTTACGGTTTGAGATAATGTCGGTTCTGCGATCCTCATGCACGATACCTTCCTCGCCCTCGACGGTATCCATGCCAAGCGCACCGATCTTCTCCGACTCGATGCCATCCACCAGTGCATTGATATCGGTCAGACCACCTCTCGCACAGTTAATCAAAATGACACCATCCTTCATTTTTGCAATCGTCTCTTCATTTATAATGTGATACGTGGAATCAAACAGCGGCATATGAAGGCTGATGACGTCACATTCCTTATAGATGGTTTCTTGGTCAACATACTCGGCTAATTTTTCTGTCTCCGGATTTTTATAGATATCATAAGCAAGCAAACGGCAGCCAAAGCCGGACAAATTCTTTAACACTTGTACACCGATACGGCCTGTTCCCATAATGCCAATCGTCAGACTCTTCATATCGCGTCCCTGAAGACCCTGCAACGAAAAATCGTTGACCTGACCTCTCCACATCGCCTGCTTATACTGACGAAGGCACATTAAAATCATCATGACAGTAAAGTCGGCTACACCGTTTGGCGCATAGGTGGCATTGCAGACAGAGATTCCAAGCTCTTTCGCTGCTGCCAAATCAATATGATTGTAACCGATGGTTCTTGTCGATAAAAAACGCACACCATTTTCACGATAATGGCTTAACAACTCACGGTTTAATTTTCCCATTCCAAGCGTAGTCACACCGTCATACCCTTTTACCACATCTGCATTTTCAAGGCTTGGCACTTCACTCGAAAGTGTCACCTCCACGCCGCACTGCGCGGCAATCTGCTCAAATGCTTTTTTCTCGTCTTCTCTTACCTCAAATGCATAGATTTTCATATGAATCCTATCCTTTCTTTTTTGGTCCTTTTTTGATAATTTTTTGATCGTTTTACAGC
>CAVIOJ010000277.1:0-2069 GCA_963644225.1 Lachnospiraceae bacterium
ACTATTAACACTAACAATGACATTCGGACTTGCAGCTTGTGGAAATAATAATACAACTGCAAATAATTCATCAGGACAGAATACAGCAAATGATACTGTTGCAGCAAATACGGAAGCTGATGTCTCTGGAACTGTCACAGAAGCAGAAGATAAGGTAACAGAAACGAATACAGATGGCGGAAAGGTGCTTGTAGTATATTTTTCTGGTTCCGGCAACACTGCCAGAGTAGCAGGAGACATTGCATATGCGGCAGGAGCAGATTTGTTTGAAATTACTCCGGCTCAGCCATATACAGATGAAGATCTTGATTATACGAATGATGATAGTCGTGTTGTGAAAGAACACGATGACGAGAGCCTTAGAAATATAGAACTTACTACTACAGAGGTGCCTGATTGGGATTCTTATGAAACGGTATTTATTGGCTATCCAATCTGGTGGCAGATTGCAGCATGGCCGGTAAATACTTTCGTAGAAAATAATGATTTTACAGGAAAAACGGTAATACCATTTGCAACATCCGTATCTTCCGGTATGGGAGAAAGTGGAAAACTATTGGAAGAATTGGCAGGAACCGGTGACTGGCAGGAGGGACAGAGATTTCCATCCAGTGCAGCAACAGAGGATGTTCAAACATGGGTAGATGGTCTTGGATTGTAATGAAACGAAGAAAAATGATCGTAAGTTTACTGGTGTTTATGCTTTTACCGTTAGTTTCTTGTGGAAGAGAAACTAACGGACTACCAGAAGACAGTGAAAATAGGAGTCAAGATAAATCTTTTGCTGATGTAACAAGTGCAACTTATGTGCGTGATGTAATAAATAATCCTGTTTTCGGAAAATATGGAAGACTGATTTTTCCGGTTGATCGTCCGCTTAGGGATGATCTGACACTGAAAGATATGGATGAGGTTTTGGTGTGGTATAACGACATCAATCCGGATAAAACCGTAGAAATTGTAAATTATTTAGGACATCAGGCGGCAATGGGAACACAAATTTTCTACAACATTTATACCGAGGAAGAAAGAGCGGCTGATCCATGGAAAGAGGATACAGGATTGTTCTTTTTTCGTGGAGAACCGAATGGTAAAGTAGCAGTATGTAATGCAGGAGGTGGCATGGTATATGTCGGTGCCATGCAGGATAGTTTCCCTCATGCATTGGAATTGTCAAAAAAGGGCTATAATGCCTTTGCACTTATTTATCGTCCGGGTGCTCAGACTGCTTGTGAGGATTTGGCAAGAGCGATTGCTTTTCTTCATGAGCATGAAAGTGAATTACAGATTGATATGTCAGATTATTCTCTGTGGGGAGGCTCGGCTGGTGCAAGAATGGCGGCATGGCTTGGTTCTTATGGAACAGAAGCCTTTGGCGAAGCAGCATATCCACAGCCAGCGGCTGTTATCATGCAGTATACAGGGCTTTCGGAAGTAACAGGAAATGAACCACCTACTTATAACTGCGTTGGCACTGCAGATGGAATTGCTTCTTACCGGACAATGGAAAATCGTATTCAGAAAATTAAAAATAATGGGACAGATGCAGAGATAGAAGTGTTTGATGGTCTGCCGCATGGATTTGGTCTGGGTGAAGGGACGATAGCAGAAGGCTGGATTGACAACGCAGTTTCTTTTTGGCAACGACAAATGAATAGATGAGTAGCTTGGGAGGATTTGCCAATGAACAAACGAAAATGGAGAGTAATAATTTTTGCTTTTATTTTGATAGGTTCTTTGACAGCCTGTGGAAATACAAACCAGAAGCATATAGCACAAAAAGTATCCGAAGATACAGAAGTAGAAAGATTTTCACAAAATGAAAATGCAAAGCAGATTGATATACCTTTGAAACTGGATGAGATTCCAGCAGAATATCTGGAAAATAGTGAACAGTCTGGAACAGTTGTCCGAATTGATTATGATACAAACACTTACGATGATGAAAATAGAACTATGAAAAAATATGCGTATGTATATCTGCCTTATGGATATGATAGTGAGGATACTACCCGGTATAATATTTTTTATTTGATGCATGGCTGGACAGGTGATGCAGAACTGTATCT
>CAVIOJ010000278.1:0-2069 GCA_963644225.1 Lachnospiraceae bacterium
GCTTGTGCGCTTTGGCTATCTGGAATTGGCGGAAAAAGAAGAAGATTTCCTGAAAAAAGATGAGAGCATCAAAGGGCACGAGTTTCATTACTATGATGTGGATGATAATGGAGATGCTTGCGTAGCCAGCAAACCTTCGAAAAATAGACAGTGGGATTGTATAGTAAAAAAAGAAAAACAATTTATGGGATTCCCTCATTTGTACTATCCTTCCAATCCCGACTTTGTACTGTCTTTCTTTCAAAAAATGATGTGATCATTTGACATCTTCATATGTAAAAAAAGAGGATTTTTATGAAACATGATTTAACAAGTGGCAGTGTAAAACGTGCAATGTTTTATTTTGCCTTACCTTATCTTTTATCATATTTTTTACAGACACTTTATGGAATGGCCGATCTATTTGTTATCGGCCAATTTTATGGTGTTTCTGAGATTACAGCAGTTTCTAATGGAAGCCAGGTCATGTATATGACGACCGTTATTATCGTAGGTCTGGCCATGGGGGCTACTGTTTTGATAGGAAACTATACCGGGGCAAAGGAAAAAGATAAGACATCAGATGTTGTAGGAAATACTGCGACATTTTTTTTGCTGGGATCGCTGATTCTGATGGCAGTGCTTTTGCTTTTTCGTTATCCCATCACAAATGCACTTGGTGTTCCGACGGAATCCGTAGAGGGATGTGTTTCCTACCTGACTATTACATTTATAGGCATTCCTTTTATCACAGCTTACAATATAATCAGTTCTATTTACCGTGGACTTGGGGATTCCAAGACGCCTATGTATTTTGTGGCGATTGCCTGCTTTATCAACATCCTGTTGGATTATGTTTTGATTGGTGGATGCCATTTGGGACCGGCTGGCGCGGCATATGCGACGGTAATTGCTCAGACCACCAGTGTGATCATAGCTCTTTTTTCTATAGTGAAAAAAGACACTGGTATTTCCCTAAAAAAATCAAATTTCAAGCTTAAAAAAACGGTGCTAAAAAAACTCCTTTCCATCGGTTTGCCTGTAGCGATACAGGATGGATGCATTCAGGTGTCATTTCTTTTGATAATGATCATAGCAAACTACAGGGGAGTAGATGATGCGGCGGCAGTTGGTGTGGTTGAAAAAATAATTGGACTTGCCTTTATTGTCCCGTCTTCCATGTTAGCGACGGTCTCCACTTTGACATCGCAAAGCATTGGAGCCAATAAAAAAGAGAGGGGAGAAAAGACCCTTGCCTATGCATTGGTTGTTACAGTTACTTACGGCATTTTGATTTCAATCCTGACTTTGCTTTTTAAAGAACAGATTGTCGGACTTTTTTCGGACGATAAAAATGTGGTTCTTCTTGGCAGCCAGTATATTAGCAGTTACATTTTCGATTGCATTTTCGCGGGAATACATTTTTGCTTTACCGGATATTTCTGCGCCTATGGAAAATCTTATATTGGATTTATTCACAATATTGTCGCAATTGTTTTGCTTCGTGTGCCTGGAGCTTACTTTTTATCTAAATGGTATCCAAACACACTATTTCCTATGGGGCTTGCAGCACCGGCAGGGTCCATTATATCAGTTGTCATTTGTCTGATTGCCTATGCTTGTATGACTCGGTCTAAGAAATCCGCCTTTTCTAAGAATTAGCGGAGCCTGTATGAAAAATGATTGAGTCCTGATAAAAGCAGAAAGTTATGATTGAATAATACACTTGCACAAGATAGTTAATTGTGATATAGTTTACGAGTTATGACTTGGCAAATTTGCCGTTTTTGGAGGTTACAATGGAAGTATTAAAGACAGTTCTTACAGTTATTTTTATTATTATATGTTTGGCTATTACCGTTATTATTCTTATGCAGGAAGGAAAGTCTGCTGGACTTGGTTCTCTTAGTGGACAGACTTCTGAGACTTATTGGAGCAAGAATAAGGGACATTCGAGAGAGGGAATCTTAGTAAAGGTTACAAGTATTTTAGTTTTATTATTCTTTGTACTTGCAGCTGTTCTCAATATCGGAAGTTTCTAAATAGTAGCGGATGCTTTTACAAAATGTAAGCATTGATTTTTAGCCATC
>CAVIOJ010000279.1:0-2052 GCA_963644225.1 Lachnospiraceae bacterium
GTTGCTGCCATTTTTATCCCCAATCATCATTTAACCAGTTGCGCATCAAGTTAGCTACCGCCTCTGGATTTTCATCTACAAATTTTTCTATCAAAATACGAGCTTCTGATTTCTCACTAAAGCCAATATCTTCTAACTGTTCTTCCTGTTGTGCTTCCAAAAGAGACTCAACTGTCACTTCTTCAGCCACTTCTTCTTCCTGCTGTGGACGCATGGTTCTAAATACAACAAATCCAAGCATTGCAAAAATCAAAACAGCAAGGGCAATCTGTAAGTAATCAGTCCAATCTCTTCCGCTGCCCTCAGAGCGCTGAAACATCGGGACATCGTAAGCAACAATTGTAATATTTCCAGTGTCAATTCCAGTTGCACTAGATACCAAATTGTAGAAATTCTCATCTACTTCAGTGGCAGTCTGCGCAGAATTTTGCTCAATAAATTCGTCAAAGGTTATATCATCCAATGAACCATTGGCCTTTAGCGTATCTTCATCATATACAACATAATTTTTCAAGGTAAGTGCAATGGAAGACTGAGTCAAATCAACAGTTCCAACTGCTTTTTCTGTAGTCGTTATCTTTTCACTAGGAATATAATCCTTTGTCACATCCGAAGTGGTAGATGAAGTAACTGTCCCATCTTCCAAAACATAAGTTGTATCGTCATCGTTGGTATCTGTACCAGGAGTACCGCTGTTGCCAGAAGTAGACTCAGATGTCGATTCTGTCTCCGAGTCAAGATAAGGCTCAGTCTGGTCGTCGTTAATGTAGTAGTTGTAATCCTGAACACTTTCCTTGTCAAAGCTCATATTAAGGCTGGCACTAGCCTCTACAACATCATAGACATCAGTAGCCAAAATAACACTCTTTGCAGCATTCTCTACATTGGAAGATGCTTTTTGTTGTACTGTCAAATTGGAAGATGCCACTCCTGCGGTCGATGTCTCATCTCCTCCGGAAAAGAGGACATTTCCCTGTCCATCAATAATAACTATATTTTCCGTAGAATCATTGCCAAGCTCTGTTGCAATATAGTTTGCAATTCCAGCTGACTTTTCTTCATCCATCTCACCACTCAGCTGTAAAATAACACTAGCGTAAGCCTGTTCATCTTTCGAGATAATCGTTCCATCATCAGTTGGCAAAGACAATGTCACTGTGGCAGATTCAACATTGGATATGCTGGCTAAATCTGTAGCAAACTTGTTTTCCAAATAAGCCTGATATTTTTTGTTTTTATCGGATTCTGTGGTACTAAAGCTGCCATCAACCGCATCGCTGATGGAATAACCTGAGGAAGGAATATTGTTGCTGCCAAGAAGTATGGAAGCATTTGCCTGATCTTCCTGATTAACGGAAAATGTAAGTCCGTCGCTCGAAAGCTCATAGGTAATGCTATTTTCATCCAAAAGGTCCTTGACAGAGGATGCTTCCGAAGTATCATCACATGTAATCAAAGTAACCATGGTCGGTCTTGAAACTACATATCCCAAGATAGAAAAAGCAACAACAACAACTGCGGCAATACTTATAATCAATGCCTTTTGTCTTGTTGTAAACTGTTTCCACCATTCAAGTATTCTATTTAAAATCTGCTGTATTCTTTCCGGCATGGTTTTACTTCTTTCTGGTAATTAATAATATTTTTAAAAATAAATTTTTCACTAAATCTGCATATTCATGATGGTATTGTATCCAGATATAAATTGATTACGAACAGCAACCGTATATTGCAATGCCGCGTTGGCCTTTTGCTCTGCAATCAACAAATCATGAACATTGTCTGTCTCTCCAAGTGCAAAAGAAATCTCTTCTGCAGAGGCAGCATTTTGCAAGGAATTGGTATCATCAACCATCTTCATCGCATTATCTAAAATCGTATTAAAATCAGAATCATTTGCAGTAGATGAAACACTACGTAAAGAAGATTGATTGTTGGTTGTTTTATATAATCCGTTGGTAACTACAGAAACGTCCATTTTAATCTCCACTTCTATAAATTGATATAATCATCTTGGTACTACTGGCCAATAGAGAGTCCAGCCTGAACCAT
>CAVIOJ010000280.1:0-2045 GCA_963644225.1 Lachnospiraceae bacterium
ATTTTTTATATCCAAATAGACATCGCGATAGATTCCTCCGTAAGTCATGTAATCAATCACAAATCCAAACGGTGGCTGAGCTAATGTCTCATTTGAATCTACAGAAACCGTCAAAAGATTTTCCTGATTCCAAAGTAAATCATCTGTAAGGTCTACAGTAAAAGCTGTATAACCATTGTTATGGCTTGCTATCTCCTTGCCATTTAAATAGACAATAGCCTTGTGCCCAACCGCCTCAAAGGTAAGAAGAATACGCATTCCCTTCCAGGATTCCTCTGGAGTAAAACATTTTTGATAGCAGGAAATCATCTGATATATGGATTCATCAAAATAATGATAAGGTGTTTCCTTGCAAGTATGAGGAAGACTAACCAGACAAGCTTCATCTTCGTTCATCTTTTTTGCAATCATCTCCTCTTGGAAATGCTGGCAAAAAAGCCAATCTCTCATAAAATAGATTCGTTCCATTTTCCCCTCCTACGATTCGTGTACCAAGATGCCATCCACCATAAGTGAAACCAAGCCTTTGAGGGCATCCATATACTCGATATCAAGTTTATCAAGCTCGTCTCCCATCAAAAATCGCTCAACAGCTGCTTCATAGATTAATTGGAAAAGGCGAAAATCCATCTGACGAACCAGGCCTTCCTTCACACCCTGTTCCAAAAGTTCTGTGGTCATCTCCCAACCATTTTCCAGACGAATTTTTACGCGATCATAAACTTCTGGATATTTGTCTTTTAATATGTAGAACTGGGTAAAGTCAAAATCCATATAATTCTCTGGCATAACACCAAGAATCTTTCGTATCTTATCTAATAAGGAAAGTTGTTTGTTATTTACCACGATGGCTTCGCTTTCCTTTATAAAATCAAATACGTAATCCACCATGGCGATAAGCAATTCCTTCTTATCTCGAAAAACGGTGTAAATGGTCTTCTTACTCATGCCAAGTTCTGTGGCCAGCTCATCCATGGTAAACTTGACGCCCTGTTTTTCCACCACGCGAAGAGCTCCCTCAATTATTCTCTTTTCCATATCTTCCGATCCTTTCTATTTCCTTTCGAAGAAATCTCTCTTTCATTCAAGGGCATCTAACCTACCCTTTTGAAGAAACCTCTCTTTCCGTCCAAGGAAACCAGAAAACTAAAAATAGTTTTTTCGTTTCCTACATTTTAACACCCATCCAAACCAGTCGCAACATAGCATTTCTTACAAATTTATCTAAAGTCTTTTGTTCATCTTCACTTTAAGATTCTCTAATTCGTCGATTTTTATGCAAAATGTACGAATTCTTTTGGAAACTAAATGCCCTTCTACCGGTTTCCATGTGTATTATTGTATTTATGCACAATTTGCAATGTGTTCTATTGTGCAATTTGTATGGCTCTTTTTTTGCCCCCTTGTCTCATTTGTTGTAAAAAGGTCTATTTTTTATGACTTTTGCACAAAAATCATTTAAAGTTTTTGTTGACAAGTTATAGAGAGGGTGTTATAGTTGTCTCATCGAAAGGGAACAAGCCCATCGAAATAAAAGAAAGGAGAAATCAAAGATGTACGATTACGATTCACTTTACGACTTAGTAAATGACTACACAGTATATGCAAACAGCGAATCACGCAACGGTTCTAAGCCAGTTTCATTCTTCAAGTTTGCTTTAGGTCAGTTCTAAGATCAAAACGAAAAGAGGCCGGGACAAAGCCTGGTCAAAAAATTAGAAATTATCAAATTTAGAAAGGAAGTAAAAATTATGGAATTCTCAAATAGCTTAGGATATGTAGTATAAAACTATAACAAATATGTAGAAGCTCAGGAAAAGAACGGTAAAGAAGCAGTTTCCTTCTTCAAATATGCTTTTGGCAACATGTAATTCGCCAAAGGCATTCCCTTTGAAAGCATCAGTCTAAGGACTGTTTATCGTATATAGGTAAGTGCTTTGCACTTGCCACTTATCTTGGAAGATCAGGTTAGCCTGGTCTATTTTTTTGCGATTTTTTTTTGCATGATTTACATACTTATCTTCCCCCCTTATCCTGTCATCACC
>CAVIOJ010000281.1:0-2029 GCA_963644225.1 Lachnospiraceae bacterium
ATATTAGCCAGTGATGGTACGATTCTTGCAACGACATCTGTTGACGAGGAGGGAAACGAGACCAGGACATATCCTTATGGTTCAGTTTTTTCACATGCGATAGGATATTCTATCAATGGTATGTCAGGTGTGGAACTCGATGCCAATTATTACCTGCTTCGTTCTAATGCCTTTATTTTGACCCGTATTTTTAACGAGATTAAAGATCAAAAAAATCCAGGTGATGATGTGGTGACCACTTTGGACTTTGATTTACAACAGGCATGTTACAATGCTCTTGGGTCTAATGATGGTGCAGTGATTTGCATTGAACCTTCAACTGGAAAAATTCTTGCCATGGTATCAAAGCCAGATTATGATCCAAATACATTGGCTTACAATTGGGATTCATATGTTTCAAGCGATTCTGATTCCACGGTTTTATTTAACCGAGCAACTCAAGGACTTTATGCGCCAGGTTCGACATTTAAAATCCTGACTCTTTATTCCTATCTAAAACAGGGGAATGATGCAGATGCATTTTTCTATGACTGTTCTGGACAGATTACAGCAGGAGATTACACCATGCACTGCTATAATGGCAAAGCTCATGGAAGCGAGAACCTCTTTGACGCATTTGGTAACTCCTGCAACTCGGCATTTTCAGCCATTGGTTTGTCTTTAGATAAAGGCCAGTATCAGACTTTGTGCGAAAAGTTATTATTCAATCAATCATTACCTACAAAATTAAATAACACTGCTGTAAGTAAGATGACATTGGAAGAAAATGCAGGGGATGGTCTTGTTATGCAAACCGCTATCGGACAGGGAGAGACGGTAGTATCGCCTCTTCATATGGCCATGCTTGCATCCGCTATTGCCAATGATGGAGTTTTGATGGAGCCATACATTATCGACTATACGCAAAATGCAAATGGCAACATTGTAAAGGAATTTTCATCTGAAACCTATGGCAAATTGATGGATGAAGAGGATGCTTCTACTTTGCAGGAATACATGCGCTACGTGGTTACAAATGGAACTGGTTCGGCTTTAAATAGTGATTTATATGAGGCCTACGGTAAAACCGGTACTGCGGACTTTAGCTCTGATAATAGTCAAAATCATTCATGGTTTGTTGGATTTGCAAAAAATGCAGAAGGAAAAGAAATTGCAATCGCTGTTATAGAAGAAGGTGTATCCGCAGGTTTAGCCTATGCCGTTCCAGCAACAAAGACGATTTTTGATGCTTATTTTTCGACGAATTATTGATGGAGTACAAAAATGAATTGGTATAAAGATTTGTATGTAAGCGAAAATATTTCGGGAAGCAGAAAATACCTTGAATTTATGGTTGATCATGGCTTTTCTGTAAGACCAATGTATTTGATTACATTGTCAAATTTGACCGATGCTCAGCTTGAGATTATTCCTGTAAGCTTACTAAAAGTTCCATTTTTCAAACAGGAGAATTGGGATATTGTAGGTGTGGCGAAGGGATATTATCATGCCAGAAGCCTTGTAGAACGGATTTATAGCGATGTCTTAGAAGAGACAGGAGATGTGCTCGTAAAGGATTACTTTAAAGAAGCATTTGCATTAGATTTGGATGCAAAAAAGGAGTAGACAACATGATTTCAATAGCAACATTGTTACATATATTAAAAATCATTGGAATTGTTCTTCTTGTACTTGTAGCCATTTTACTAATCACGCTCCTATATCTTTTGTTTTTTCCTTTACATTATCGATTCTCTTTTGAAAATAAGGAGGATGATGAGGCAAAGGGTGAGATTGCGCTGTATGGATTTTTAAAATTTTGGCAACTCGTCTACAGAAAAATTGAAGAAGAATATCAATTGCAGATTTTTGCCTTTTGGGGAAAACTGAGACTATATCCTAGAAAAGAGAAGTCTGGCAAATTTGAGAGAAAAAAGTCGGATGCTTTCAATAAAGATACCCAGCAGGTTGATAAAGAAGAAATTTTTTCTGAGGAAGAGATCGAGGAAATCCTTTCTCGCAAAACCGTAGAAACGATGCCTGAAGAATC
>CAVIOJ010000282.1:0-2027 GCA_963644225.1 Lachnospiraceae bacterium
GCCAACAAATCATACTCAAGTCCTATCTTTATATCATTATCGGTATCATCAGCCTCAAGGGTGTATGCCCTGGTATAAATCCCCATCTCCATGACTCCCAAAGGAGTCTGCATCTTTGTGGATGTAAGTACCCCCGGGATAAAATTCATGGTCCGCTCCATAGCGCCACTGGAAATCAAAGTAAGACCTTTAGTATTCCACAAAAGCCTATTTTTGCAATTCCCCAGTTCAGAAGTCTGCATGTAGAGAACTTCCGAGTCAGCAGATTCTTCCTTGTATCTTCCGTGATAAGTTTCCTTTGTAACATCACAGGAGCCGTCCACATCTTGGGACAGCTCCATGGTAATCAAAATTTTATTGTTCATATTATACGTTTACAAATGCCTCTGATTCTTCTTTTAGGTTCTTGGCAACTTCGCTGTTTTCTGCCATCTGCTCGTTAACAGTAGCAATAGACTGTACTAAAGAATCTACGTTGATGGCTGCTTCGCTGACGCCGTTGGCAGATTCTTCTACTGCCTGGTTGATACCCTCGATAGCATCTGTCACCTCAGTCATGGCTTCGAGAATCTCCTCTGCCTCCACAGCATATTGACCCATGGTATTATCGATATGGGCTGCATCCTCGCTGTACTGCTGTCCTACACCAACAAAGGTATCGTAGTCTGGAAGTACGGTTTCATTCACATAGGTAATGACACGCTTAGAAGCTGTAACGAGTTCTTTTACTGCCTCAATAACCTGCTCGTTGATCTGCTGGATATTGTTGGCTGTCTCACGAGAAGAGTCTGCCAACTGTCTGATTTCATCAGCAACTACAGCAAATCCCTTGCCTGCTTCACCAGCTCTTGCTGCTTCAATGGAAGCATTGAGAGCCAAGAGGTTGGTCTGGCTGGAAATACTAAGTATCTCATCGGTAAGCTGTGCCACCTGTTCTACGCTCTTGGAATCCTCAAGAGCATGATTCATCTCTACTGTAATCTCACCAATAACATTGGTGGTATTGGTCTTGTTCTCCTGTGCTGTCTCCTCAAGCTGGGCTGCACGACTCTTCATCTCCTGAGCATACTGTAAAATAACCTTGGTCTGCTCTGTCATACCTTTGACCTTGTCCTCGGCATGTACAGTATTCTCACTAACGCTGTTGGTGGTAGCAGATACTTCTTCCATGGTAGCTGAAAGCTCCTCCATGATTGCTGAAATATCCATGGCGCTGTTATTGGAATCAGATACACTGCTTGACACATTGCCAACTACGCCATCTAACACATTGGAATTGCTGACAATGTTGACCATAATGCTCTGCAAGGTTTCAATAAAATGGTTGATTCCCTGTGAAGACTGACCGATTTCATCTGTAGATTTTACTGTGATACGTTTTGTCAAATCTCCCTGGCCATTTTGAATCTCATCGATGATGTCATTCAATTCCTTTGTCTGTAATTTCAAAGGTTTTACAATTGTATTTAAGATAGCAATAACGGCTACTAAGAATGCTAAAAATGCAACTACTACAAGAGCGTTGGATATCTGAAGATTCTTGTGGTACATCTTGCTCATATCCGATACATTTTTATTGACGATGTCGTCATTGGATGATACAAGCGTATTGATGTTGGTTCCAATAGTCTGGCCCCATGTTTCCATGGAAGAAGAGGCAAGAGCCTTGGCCTCATCCACCTGGCCATTGGTTCCCATAGCCATGATAGCTACTATCTGAACCTCAGCATCATCAATTACCTCAAAGGTCTCCTTCATGGTCTGAATATCACTGGCTGAGAAATAATCATCCATGGCAAGGAGTTCTTCTTCGTACTCGCTTACTTCTTCCTGATAGCTGGCAAGTTCTCCGGCGATATATTCGTAAAAATCAGGTGTTGGATTGTTTAAATACTCCAGTGCAAGTTTTTGTGCACTGGTAAATTTTAAATTAATCTCATCCAAGCAAATCGTAGCACGAATTCCCTCATTGGAAATCAGTTCACTTTCCTCTGCCATGGTGGCTACGGATCTGGCTCCTACAAGTG
>CAVIOJ010000283.1:0-2025 GCA_963644225.1 Lachnospiraceae bacterium
GGAGAGAAAGAGCATGGTCTTCTTTGGCAGACAGCTTCCCTAAACATTTTGTAATGATATTCGAGGCATGGCTAAGCTGATGAATATTATCTTTCATCTTGCTAATGTAGTCGTAATCAGTATTCTTTCCCATTGTTTTCTGAAAGTATATTTATAACACATTCTCCTATTGCTTTTGCCATAAGCACAGGTACGGCATTACCAATCTGTTGATATTGGCTCAAGCCCTTTTCCCAACTCATTTTTGTTCGCATTCCTTCGAAAATAAAATCATCCGGGAAGGATTGCAGTCTAGCACCTTCTCTTGCCGTAAAATTACGATTAAGATGAGGGTGAATAAAATTTGACTGGAACGAGGCTGCTATTGTTGGAGCAGGTTGATTCCCCCATAACCGCTGATTGTTTTGCCCAAACTTCACATCAGATTTTTCACCTGGTGCACCTCTTTTAACGGAACCATGAGTTTCCCAGACGTCGACCAATGACTGTCCAGGTTTTATGGCCTCAAAACGCTCAATCAATCTCTTGGTATGGTGCATCGCAATATGATTTGTAACATAATTCATATTGCTACGCATTAATTTTTGGTACTCATTCTGCGGAGGCAGAGGGTAAGCCATAACTTCTGTCCCTTGACATGCTTCAATTTGAGGCAAATCAGAGATTGCCTCATCAACAGTGACTTTGTGATCTAAATGAAGTGGTTCAGGATGCCGTGGCTTTAGACCCAAGTCTTTGCGAGTTCCGATTATGATAACACGTTCCCTGTTTTGTGGGACTCCATAATCAGAAGCCAAAAGTACTTTGTATTCAACATCGTATCCGCCAAAATCACCTGCGTTTCTAAACGCATCCAATATGGTTTTCAAGACTTCTCCATCTTTCATCGAAAGAAGACCTTTAACATTCTCCATCACAAAGAGTTTTGGGGAATACCAATTAATAAACTTGACAAAACCATAGAATAAACGATTACGAGGATCATCTGCGACTTGATTTCTCCTTTTATTCGCAAGACTGAATCCTTGGCAAGGTGGCCCACCTATGATTATATCAGGCATGACTCCCTTTGTCAAAGCATCCACCTCTTCCTTTGATATTTGAGTAATATCTTTGCATAAAAAGGGAACGTCCGGGAAATTGCGAGAGAAAGTTTTTTCGCAGTTCTCATCAATGTCTGAAGCAAATATGGAACGGATTCCCGCCATCGAAAAACCTTTTGTCAGTCCGCCACATCCAGAAAACAAGTCAAAAGATGTTAATTGATTCTTATTAACATCATCCGGATGATTAATTCCATCTACAACTTCTTGTAAGGAAGGTAGTCCCGAGTCAAACATATTATTTTCGGTTGACTTCTTAATCCTTACGACTTTGGGACGCGCTGCCGATATTATTTCATTACCTGTCATAAATATCGGTTTACCATCCACCCAATTTGTCCTCTCGCGGTATTGGGAAAGAACCTTTTTTAAATCAAGGCCTAAAATGGTACAAGATCTAGTTAATTTATACACCAGATAGTCTCCGTTAGGCGTATCATAACCAGATTTACGCATCTCTGCTTCCGAATACACCTTACTTCCATTAACTTTAAAACAGTACACAACATCCTCATTGCCAAACTCATACAATAAAGCATATTGAGGATTAGCTATTCTAGGATTATCCTTATTTATCCAACCATTGCGACCTTTACCTAGTCGTACGTTATACCTACCACAATCATCAGAATTGGATAAGTTGTTAAGAATCCAATCAATCTGATGTTTCTGATCATTTCTAAAACAACCTATAAGGAAAATTTCCTTTTTACATTTAGAAACGTCAACGACTCCATTTTCATCAGCCAGAGGCTGTTCGAAATCGAAATCAAAAAATAAGTCCTGTTGTTGTTCTACGATACTTGCCATAAAAAAAACTAATCTTCCTGCTCCGTGTTATTGAGCAAGCATTTAACATCAACTTTTAATAGTTTAGCTATTTTATCAAGAGTCAACAAATCTGGCTGTATAGTATTACTAC
>CAVIOJ010000284.1:0-2011 GCA_963644225.1 Lachnospiraceae bacterium
GTTTGATTCTAGAGCTTAGATATCTGCTGTATCTTAACTGGGAAGATATCATCCTCCAGACTGGTGAATATTACGGCCCATTTTGAGCCAACAGTCCGGTCGTAGAGAGCCAACATTCCTGAAAAACGAGAGCCATAATTCCGGCTTTTACAGAGCCATTCCTTATAATGGAACTTATGCAACGCTAAGCGGTGCAAATTCATTGTAAGGAGGTCATTCATATGACCAAGTACCGTGATATCCTAAGGCTGTTGGACTTAGGATTAACCCAGCGGGAAATTGCATCCAGTTTGGGTGTCTCCCGCAACACCATTTCTAAGGTTCGTGACAGAGCAAAGGAATTATCTTTGTCTTGGCCACTGGACGAGAATTTTACAGACACAAAGCTAGAAGAAACGCTGTTTTTCAAAAGTACTTCTCTGACAAGCACGAAGCGGATGCCTGATTATGACCACATTCGTAAAGAGCTACTTCGCAATGGCGTCAACAAGAAGCTTCTTTGGACCGAGTATCTAGAAGAGTGCCGTCAAAGTGGTGAAGAAGCTTTGATGTATTCTCGGTTCTGTTATTACATCCAACAAGAAGAACAGAAGCAAAGTGCTACAATGCACATTCCAAGGAAGCCTGGCCAGCAAATTGAGGTTGACTGGGCTGGTGACCCTGCAGCGATTATTGATCCAAATACTGGAGAAATCACACATGCTTGGATTTTCGTTGGTGTTCTGACTTACAGCCAGTACGCTTATGTAGAAGCTTTCATCAATGAAAAGCAAAAAGCATGGATTACTGCTCACGTCCATATGTGGGAGTTCTTTGGTGGCGTTACACCAATACTAGTCTCAGACAATGCTTCAACAGCAACTAATCGCAAACAAAGCGACAAGTATGAACCTGTTTTGATTCGTTCTTATGAAGAACTGGCACAGCATTACAACACAGCCATTATTCCAGCAAGAGTACGCGCTCCTAAGGACAAGCCAAATGCTGAAGGCAATGTCGGTCATGTTTCTACCTGGATTACTGCAGCTTTACGCAATGAACAATTCTTCTCTCTTGCAGAACTAAATCAAGAGATTAGGAAAAGACTCAAAAAGTACAATGAAGCCCTTTTCCAAAAGAAAGAAGGTAGCCGACAGAGTCTTTTCCTAGAAGAAGAGAAACCATTGCTTATGTCCCTGCCTGCTACCCGTTTTGAAATGGCTGAACATCGTACCGCCACAGTACAGTTCAACTATCACATCGCCGTAGACAAAATGTACTACTCGGTGCCTTATCAGTATATCAGAGATAAGGTTGATGTGCGAATAACAGATACAACGATAGAAATCTTCAAAGGAACTGAGAGAATTGCTTCCCATAAACGTCTGTATGGACGTGCTGGAAGATATTCTACTGTAGTTGAGCATATGCCATTAGACCACCAGAAGTATTTGGAATGGAATGGGGATCGCTTTCGTAAATGGGCAAGTACAATTGGAGAAAACACCTACAAGGTCGTAGACAGTATTCTTAAGTCCAAGAATGTTGAACAACAATCTTACAGAGCTTGTATGGGTCTTCTGAAGCTTGCAGAGAAGAAGAGTCCTCAAAAGCTTGAAAGTGCTTGTGCAAGGGCTCTCGAATACTCAAATTCACCAAGTTACAAAAGCATCAAGAACATCCTTGCTATTGACAAGTGTAAGTCTATTCAAGAGCAGGAACAAAAGACTACACAGTCTGGTATCACACGAGGTGCAAGATATTATGGAGGTAAAAGATAATGACCAATCAGAGTACTATTGATAAATTAGTTGAAATGCATATGTCTACAATGGCAGATTATTTTCAGATTCAAATGCAAGATGCAACCATGAAAGAAGTCCCCTTTGAAGATAGATTTGGGATGATTGTAGATGCAGAGTATGCTTCTCGTAAGAACAATCGTCTAAAAAGATTGATTCGGAACGCAGACCTTGAACAAGTAGACGCATCTATTGCAGGAGTTGATTACGGACACGGCCGTAGCCTCAAT
>CAVIOJ010000285.1:0-2011 GCA_963644225.1 Lachnospiraceae bacterium
TTTTCTTCTTCTTTTTTTATGACTATTTCTCTCATATCTAACGCTTCTTTCTATTTTTTCCACTTTTAGATCCAACTTTTTTTCTTGGATTTTTGCTCTCTGGCGTTTTATCTTTTGATAATTTACGCGGACGAATCAGGCAATTTTTATCAAACCCGATAAGATCTTCTCTACCTTCTTTTTTCAAAGCCTCATATACAAGATCGTAATTTTTCGGGTTGCGATATTGGATAAGAGCTCTTTGCATAGCCTTTTCATGAGGATTTTTAGCAACATAAACTGGCTCTAATGTCTCTGGATCTAATCCCGTATAGTACATACAAGTAGATATTGTCGAAGGCGTTGGATAAAAATCCTGTACCTGTTCTGGCATATATCCCAAATCTCTTAAATATTCCGCCAAGGCAATGGCATCTTTTAATGTAGAACCTGGATGCGATGACATAAGGTATGGTACAAGATATTGCTTTTTATCGAGTCTTTCATTTATCTTTTTATATCTCTGCGTAAAACGATTGTATACCGAAACTGAAGGCTTACCCATATGTTTTAAAACATTATCACTGATATGTTCTGGAGCCACCTTCAACTGACCGCTGACATGATATTTACAGAGTTCGTAAAAGAAAGTATCATCCTTATCTTCCAACAAATAATCAAAACGAATTCCAGAACGCACAAAGACTTTCTTTACTCCAGGCAAATTTCGAAGTTTCCGAAGAAGAGTCAAATAATCACTATGATCTACTGTAAGATTCTTACAAGGTTTCGGGAAAAGGCACTGCTTGTTGATGCAGACGCCGCTTTTCAACTGCTTCTCGCATGAAGTGTGACGAAAGTTTGCAGTCGGACCGCCAACATCATGAATGTAACCTTTGAAATCCTTATCTTTTGTGATTTTTTTAGCCTCTTCTACAATAGACTCATGGCTTCTGCATTGGATAATTCTGCCCTGATGAAAAGTGAGTGCGCAAAAATTGCAGCCGCCAAAACAACCGCGATTGCTAATCAGACTAAATTTCACTTCAGAAATAGCTGGTATGCCACCAGACGCCTCGTAGATTGGATGATATGTCCGCATATAAGGAAGCGCATAAACATCATCCATCTCCTGAGCACTAAGAGGATACTGTGGTGGATTTTGCACAACATAAATTCCATGTGGATAGGCTTCTGCCATCTGTTTGGCTGAAAAAGGATCCGTATTTTGATACTGGACAAAGAAGCTTTTTGCATAGGTTTCCTTATTTGAAGAAATTTCTTCAAAAGAAGGCAACATAAAAGCATCCTGCAACAAGTCCTCATTTTGCGTACGAAATACTGTGCCCCTTATATAGGTAATATCCTTAATATCAATTCCGGCAGCCAAGGCTTCCGCAATCTCTACAATAGATTTTTCTCCCATTCCATAGGAAATAATATCAGCCCCCGAATCCATAAGAATGGATCTTTTTATTTTATTGGACCAATAGTCATAGTGGCCAAGTCTGCGCAAGCTCGCCTCTATTCCACCAATAATAATCGGTGTTTTTTTGTAAGTTCTACGAATAAGATTACAATAAACAATTGTTGCATAATCCGGTCTTTTCCCCATCTGTCCACCAGGGGAAAAAGCGTCGGTGCTTCGTCTTTTTTTGACACAGAATAATGATTTACCATGGAATCCATATTGCCAGCAGATACCAAAAATCCAAGTCGTGGTTGACCAAGCACAGTAATGGAAGCATCGTCCTTCCAATCCGGCTGAGCAATAATTCCAACCGTATAACCATAAGACTCTAAAAGGCGAGAAATGATGGCATGACCAAAAGAAGGATGATCCACATATGCATCACCACAGACGTAAACAAAGTCCAACTGGTCTATACCACGACGTTTCATATCTTCTTTTGAAATTGGTAAAAAATCTAATTTTTCCTGCATATTCTTCCCCTAGCCGATTTTTGACAAAATATCTGTATAATCTTTTATGTAATAATCCGCCAATTCTTTTTTGTCCTTATCTTTGTCT
>CAVIOJ010000286.1:0-2005 GCA_963644225.1 Lachnospiraceae bacterium
GCATATCTCCTTAAAAATTATCATACTTTTTTGCATACAGGTGTTATTGTAACCGGTGAAGAAGACCGAGCTTCTGTAACAAGTACAACAAGCAAAAAACCAGGTGATATCAATGAAGAAATTCCTGAGGGAGTTATTCGAAAAGTTTATGAAATCACGGTAAAACATTTTGACCTAGCACGAATCCGCGATTCTTACGATTGTGTTTCCATATACAATGATACCTACAAAACGGATATCCATGAAATCATCGTTATCTGCCGAAAAGAAGATTGCCCAACAGATATGAAACCAAGTGGTCTTCATGGATATCTCGGAAGTTATGCATATCAAGACATAATGTATTATTATTGGGATATTTATGAATGGATTGCCAACACGCTCCAACGTATGACAAGCGATGCCAGAATGGGATTCTATCTGAATTTGAATTCATACATTGATGATATAAATACTTCCGAAAGTGTAAAAAAACTATGGAAAAAGCTTCACGAGAGCAAGTAATAGATGGCCGTCAGCTATTTAGTTGACGGCCATCTATTTTGCGAGCACTTCTACGACTGTTCTTCCTTTGTTGTTTCCGATTCTTTCTTCAAGTATGCCGTAACCGCCTTTGCAACGGCCTCTGCCAAATTGCACGGAACGGCATTACCAATCTGCGTATATATACGGCCCTTGTTTCCGCTAAAAATATAATCATCTGGAAAAGTCTGTATTCTCACAGCTTCATTAATGGTTAGTCTTCTCAGTCTTGCCGGGGCCTCTTCAAATTCAGGAGAAATACTTCCATCCATCAACCCTCTATGATATGAAACCACCCAATCTTCATCTGCATCTCCATACAAATAATCTTCATCAACAAAAGGTGTTTTATTTCCTCCCATAGAAGCAGGTAAAGTATTAGCATAGCCGTCAATGTTTATCGGTCTACCTTGGCCATTAAAATACATTCCCGCATATGGTGATTTTCTCATAACAGGATGCGTTGCAAAAGTGATTTTAGCAGTACAGGTATTTGGGTTTTTGTCTGTTCCAGCCTTACCCAATGATGCTAATAAATCTTTTATAATCGGTGCTTTTTTCTTCTGTTCCTCCAACAGATTCATCATATTATATTCAAAGAAAGGATCTGCATTTCCTTGAATTCCAACAAAAAAAACCCTTTCTCGCTTTTGAGAAACATTAAACTCCGTTGCATTAAGTATAAAAGGCAAGCAATTATATCCTAAAGCAGTTGCTCTCTCAAGATATTTTTTTCTCACAGGCTCCCACTTTTCAAGAACACCTAACGCTTTCACATTTTCCATGACAAAAGCACGAGGTCTAACTCTTTCCACAACATCCAAAAAAGTGAAGATAAGCTTGCTTCTATCATCATCTGGATCCATTTTTCCCGCCACAGAAAATCCCTGGCATGGAGGGCCACCAAACACAAAATCAACGCCTTTAAACGAATCAAAGCGATCCATTATATTATTTACATCTTCATTAACCATTACATCTGCTGAATGATTTTCTCTATATGTCTGAGCGGCTTCTTTCATGAGTTCGTTTGCGAAAACCACTTTTATTCCTGCTCGTTCAAACCCTACATCCATGCCACCTGCTCCGGTAAACAAAGAAATCGCAGTAAACTCCTTAATCATTCTCTGATTTCTCCTCATTATGCACTTTCAATACCAAACTATGATTTTTAGAATCAAAGTAAATATCAAGCTTTGTCTTACCCTTCTCTGCACCTAGGTTTGACAACACTGATTTTGGCAGACGCACTCTCATGTCTTGTTGCAAAAGGTATGTATCTAAATAAATTTCGTCAAGATCCATCTGTCTTCTCCCTCCATTTTCTCATAGACTAATTTTACCCTGTTTTCAGTCTAATATCAACCTATTTCTCACACCACCTCTCATCCATCCCCTCTCCTCAACCCTCCGAAAATATCCATCCTGTCCACTCGCAACCCCCATTTTCATCCCGTCAACTCAACCCCCAATTTTCGGCAGT